>NZ_JBFRER010000093.1:0-49335 GCF_052114405.1 Streptomyces sp. M-16
GAGCGGGGGCGGGGGGGCGGAGCGGAGCGGGGGCGGGGGGGCGGAGCGGAGCGGGGGCGGGAGGGCGGAGCGGAGCGGGGGCGGGAGGGCGGAGCGGAGCGGGGGCGGGAGGGCGGAGCGGAGCGGGGGCGGGGGGGCGGAGCGGAGCGGGGGCGGGGGGGACCCGGGGTCCGGGCCTCGGGGCGGCGCGAGCGCGGACACCGGGCCGCGCGGCCCGGGCATGGGGTGCGGGGTACGGATCCCGGGCCCGGCCCGCACGGAAAGCGGGCCCGGGTGCGGAGCCCGGGTGCGGAGCCCGGTGCGGGGTCCGTGTCCGAGTCCGTGTCCGACGGGGGGCGGCCCCCGGCCCGCCCGAAAGGACTGCGGAAGGCGGCCACGAGAGGGCACCACGGCCTCGCGGTCCCCCTCGACGGGTCGATCGCGGAACCGGGCCCGGGACTCGGCCCCGGGCTCGGGGTGAGGTCACCCGGACCGGGCGGCACTCCCCGCGGAGGGACCCGTCACCCGATCAGGACCGCGCCTATGGACCCCCCGCCCGCCGGGCCGGCGGCCGGAGCGGCACGGACGGCGACTGCGACTGCGACGGCTGAAGCGGCGACGACGGCGATGACGGCGGCCATGGGCGTCCGAGACTCCTCGCATGGGGGGACCGGGCGGGCAGAACGTCCTGCCAGTGATCAACACCCTCCGCGAAAGCCCGCCCCCGCGCGCGCCGGACGCACTGTTGGAGTGACGGCGCCGCCGCCACCCGCCGCCCCGTCGGCCCCACCGGCCCCCACCGCCCGTGCGGCATCATCGTCTCCGTGACGACACGACGCCTGATGCTCCTGGACACCGCCTCCCTCTACTACCGCGCCTACTTCGGCGTGCCGGACTCCGTGAAGGCCCCCGACGGCACCCCGGTCAACGCGGTGCGCGGGCTGCTCGACTTCATCGGGCGCCTGGTCCAGGACCACCGCCCGGACGACCTGGTGGCCTGCATGGACGCCGACTGGCGGCCCCACTGGCGGGTGGAGCTGATCCCCTCCTACAAGGCGCACCGGGTCGCGCAGGAGACGGAGACCGGCCCCGACGTGGAGGAGACCCCGGACACCCTCGCCCCGCAGGTGCCGATCATCGAGGCGGCCCTGGACGCCTTCGGCATCGCCCGGGTCGGCGTCGCCGGGTACGAGGCGGACGACGTGATCGGCACGCTCACCGCACGGGCGACCGGCCCGGTGGACATCGTCACCGGCGACCGGGACCTCTACCAGCTGGTGGACGACGCCCGGCAGCGCCGCGTCCTGTACCCCCTCAAGGGCGTCGGCAGCCTCCAGGTCACGGACGAGGCCTGGCTGCGCGAGAAGTACGGGGTGGACGGCCCCGGCTACGCGGATCTCGCACTGCTGCGCGGCGACCCGAGCGACGGCCTGCCGGGCGTTCCCGGCATCGGCGAGAAGACGGCGGCGAAGCTGCTGGACGCGTACGGGGACCTCGCGGGGATCCTGGCCGCGGTCGGCGACCCGAAGTCGAAGCTGACCCCCACCCAGCGCAGGCGGCTGGACGAATCCCGGCCGTACCTGGCGGTGGCGCCCAAGGTCGTCAAGGTGGCCTCCGACGTGCCGCTCCCGGCCTTCGATCCGGCCCTTCCGCACCTTGCGGCACAGCCGGAACTGGTTGACGCCCTCGCCCATCGGTGGGGTTTGGGAGGAGCCGTGTTCCGCCTGAGCAGCGCACTGCGCCCATGAGGTGCTAACTTAGGTAATCCTAAGCTTCGTGAGTTCAGGGGAGACGCCGTGGCAGAAGGACGCGCCCGCACTGTCGGCACCGCAGTCGTCGTACGCACCGAGCGGCTGACGCCGCACATGGTCCGGCTCGTGCTGGGCGGTGACGGGCTGGCCGACTTCGGCGCGGGCGTGTACACCGACCACTACGTGAAGCTCCTGTTCGCCCCCGAGGGCGTGCGCTACGCGGAGCCCTGGGACCTGGACCGGATCCGCGCGACGCACCACCGCGAGGCCTGGCCGCGCCAGCGCGCTTACACGGTCCGCGCGTGGGACCCGACGCACCGGGAGCTGACCCTGGACTTCGTCGTCCACGGCGACGAGGGCCTGGCCGGCCCCTGGGCGGCCCGCGTCCAGCCGGGCGAGCGGGTGCACTTCCTCGGCCCGGGCGGCGCCTACGCCCCCGACCCGATGGCCGGATGGCACCTCCTGGCGGGCGACGAGAGCGCGCTTCCGGCGATCGCCGCCGCCATGGAGCGGATGCCGGCGGGCGCGCGGGTGCACGCCTTCATCGAGATCGACGGCCCGGCCGACGAGCAGAGGGTCGCCACACCGGACGGGATCGTCCCGGTCTGGCTGCACCGCGGGGACCGTCCGGTGGGCGCGGCCCTCGTGGAGGCCGTCACCTCGCTGGAGTTCCCCTCCGCGGACGTCCACGCCTTCGTCCACGGCGAGGCGGGCTTCGTCAAGGAGCTCCGCCGCCACCTCCGCCTGGACCGCGGGATCACGCGCGACCGCCTGTCGATCTCGGGCTACTGGCGCCAGGGCGAGACGGACGAGGGCTGGCGTGCGATCAAGCGCGACTGGAACGCCACGGTGGAGGCCGAACAGGACCTCACCTCGGCCGCGGCGGCCTGACCGCGACCGCCCGGCCCCGATCCCGCGGGCCCCGGGCCGCCGCGCTTCCCCCCTCACCCCCTACGACGGCGACACCTTCCGCTTCGTGACCACCGGCGAGAACGCCGTCGGCCGCACCGGCGTCCCTTCTCGAAGGGCACGGTCCGCGTCGAGCGCCTGGACGGGAACCACCTCGGCACCTTCACCCGACGCAGCCCCCTACCCTGGTCCCGATGAGCCGCAGATCCCACATCCCGCCCGCACCGCTCCCCCAGATCGCCGGCATCGACCCGGTCCGCATGCGCCTGCCCCCCGATCCGGACGGGCGGTGGCGGCTCCTCGGCGACTACCTGACCGAGCGCTACGCCGGCACGCGCGGCGCCGAATCGATGGCGCGGCTGCTGTCCGGCGGCCGGGTGCTCGGCCCGGGCGGCCGGGTGCTGCGCCCGCAGGACCCGTACGAGCCGGGCGGCTGGCTCTGGTTCCACCGGGACATGCCCCCCGAGCCCCGCGTACCGTTCCCGATCGGTGTCGTGTACCGCGACCGGCACCTGCTGGTGGTGGACAAGCCGCACTTCCTCGCGACCATCCCGCGCGGCAGCCACGTCACGCAGACCGCCCTGGCCCGGCTGCGCGAGGAACTGGACCTGCCGGAGCTCAGCCCGGCGCACCGGCTGGACCGGATGACGGCGGGTCTGGTGATGTTCAGCATCCTCCCCGAGGACCGCGGCGCCTACCAGCTGCTGTTCCAGGAGCGCCGGGTCCGCAAGGAGTACGAGGCGATCGCCCGCCACGACCCGGCGGTGGAACTCCCCCGCGTGGTCCGCAGCCACATCGAGAAGGTGCGCGGGGTGATGGCGGCGGTCGAGGTCCCCGACGCCGAACCCAACGCCGAGAGCCTGGTCGAGCTCACCGGCACCCGGGGCCCCCTGGGCCGCTACCGGCTGACCCCCCACACCGGCCGCACCCACCAGCTGCGGGTGCACATGAACGCGCTGGGCCTGCCCCTGCTCGGCGATCCGGTCTACCCGGTGGTGGCCGCGGCGGCCGACCCGGCGGACTACCGCCGTCCGCTCCAGCTGCTGGCCCGGACCCTGTCCTTCACCGATCCGGTCACCGGCCTGGACCACCGCCTGGAGACGAACCTCACCCTGCGGGCCTGGGAGGACCCGGAAGGCTGGGAACGGGACCCGGGGCCGGCGACGCCGTGACCCCCGCGATCCGCAGGGCGGCGTCGGCGGCCGCCTCGGCGAAGGCCGCCACCGGGCGGCCCGGAGCGGACCGGTGGATCAGCATGACGCCCTCGATCAGGCCGAACACCAGGTCGTTGCGGAGCGTCAGGCCCTCGGCGTCCCCGGCGAGTTCGGCACCCACGGACGTGGCGTGCAGCAACGTCCGGTAAGCGTCGCGCAGTTCGTCGCGCATCCGCCGGAACGGCGCGAAGCGCGGACCCCGCAGCTCCGGCAGCAGGTACAGGGCGCCGAGGTCGTACGGCCCCCCGCACAGCAGCAGCACGTCCGAGCGGCACAGCTCCCACAGCCGGTGCGCGGCGGGCCGGCCGCCGTCGGCCAGCAGCCGCCGGGACAGGGCCAGGGAGGGCGTGACCGTGGACTCCAGGAGTTCGGCGAGGAGTTCCTCCTTGCCCGCGAAATAGTGGTACATCGTGGCCTGGCGCAGTCCGGCCCGTTCGGCCACCGCCCGTGTGGTGGTGGCCGCGTACCCGCGTACCGTGAAGAGCTCGGCCGCCGCGCAGAGGAGCTCCTCGCGCGGCGGCCGGCCGCTGTACGGTCTCAGCTGGTCGGCACGTGGCCGACCGACCCGTCTCGGTCCTTCGTCCGTTCCCCCACTCATGCGCCGATCGTCGCACAGGACACGCGCGAACGATCATGGCAAGAGATGAGATCCGGCCATCCCGGCCTTTAGAGGAAGACCCAAAAGGACCTATCCGACCGAGCTGTAGGCCACTACACCCCGAAGCAGGGCGTCCACGGCCTTACGGGCATTGCGCGCCACCGTGCTCCCGCCCTCCGAGGACGCCGGGGCCGAGGAGCCCGGGGCCGCCGCGGCGATCTGCCCCAGGACGTCGATGACCTGCTTGCACCAGCGCACGAAGTCACCGGCCGGCATCTCCGCCTCGCGCAGCACCTCGTCCAGGCTCTTGTCGGAGGCCCACTGGTAGGCCGCCCACGCGAAGCCGAGGTCCGGCTCGCGCTGGCCCACGCCCTCCGCCTGGTTGATGCGGTGCTCCTCCTCCAGCGCGTCGAGCCGGCCCCAGATCCGGACCATCTCGCCGAGCGCCGCCTTGGCCGGACCGTTGGGCACCTTCGGCGGCACGGCGTCGTCCGACTGCCGGGCCTCGAAGACCAACGCCGAGACACAGGCCGCCAGTTCCGCCGGGCTGAGCCCCTCCCAGACCCCCTCGCGCAGACACTCCGACGCCAGCAGGTCGAGCTCGCCGTAGAGCCGGGCGAGCCGCTTGCCGTGCACGGTGACCTCGTCCTCGCGCAGGTAGTCCAGCTCGGTCAGCAGCGCGTGGATCCGGTCGAAGGTGCGGGCGATGGTGTTCGTCCGGCCCTCGATGCGCCGCTCCAGCTGCTGCGTGTCCCGCTTGAGCCGGTGGAAGCGCTCCGCCCAACGCGCGTGGTCCTCGCGCTCGTCACAGCCGTGACAGGGGTGCGCGCGCAGCTCGGCCCGCAGCCGGGCGATCTCGCGGTCGTCGGCCGCCGCCGCCCGGCCCGGACGGTGCCGCTCGGGCGCGATGTGGCCGGCCTTGTTGCGCAGCGCCGTCGCCAGGTCCCTGCGGGACTGCGGCGAACGGGCGTTGAACGTCTTGGGGATCCGCATCCGGTCGATGGCCTCGACCGGCACCGGGAAGTCGATCGCGGCGAGCCGCTTGACCTGCCGCTCCGCGGTCAGCACCAGCGGGCGCGGGCCCTCGGCGTACTCGTACCCGCGCTGGCCGTGGACCCGCCCCGCCGGCACGCCCGGGTCCAGCACCAGCGCGAGCCCGGCGAACTTGCCCGTCGGCACGTGGATGACGTCGCCCGGCTTGAGCCGCTCCAGCGAACTGGCCGCCTGCGCCCGGCGCTGCGCCGCGCCCTGCTTGGCCAGGTCCGTCTCACGGTCCTTCAGGTCGCGGCGCAGCCGCGCGTACTCCTCGAAGTCCCCCAGGTGACAGGTCATGCCCTCGCGGTAGCCCGTCAGGCCCTCCTCGTTGCGCTGGACCTGCCGGGAGATGCCCACGACGGAGCGGTCGGCCTGGAACTGCGCGAAGGAGGTCTCCAGGAGCTCGCGCGAGCGGTGGCGCCCGAACTGCTGGACCAGGTTCACGGCCATGTTGTACGAGGGCTTGAAGCTGGAACGCAGCGGATAGGTACGGGTACCCGCGAGCCCCGCCAGCCCCACCGGGTCCATGCCGCGCTGCCAGAGCACCACCGCGTGGCCCTCGACGTCGATGCCGCGCCGCCCGGCCCGGCCGGTGAGCTGCGTGTACTCGCCGGGGGTGATGTCGGCGTGCTGCTCGCCGTTCCACTTGACCAGCTTCTCCAGGATGACCGTGCGCGCGGGCATGTTGATGCCCAGCGCGAGGGTCTCGGTGGCGAAGACGGCCTTGACCAGACCGCGGACGAAGAGCTCCTCCACGACCTCCTTGAAGGTCGGCAGCATGCCCGCGTGGTGCGCGGCGATGCCCCGCTCCAGGCCTTCGAGCCACTCGTAGTAGCCCAGGACGTGCAGGTCCTCGGCCGGGATGGAGGCGGTCCGCTCCTCGACGATCTCGCGGACCTTCAGCCGCGCGGTGTCGTCGTTGAGCCGCAGGCCCGCGTACAGGCACTGCTGGACGGCGGCCTCGCAGCCGGCCCGGCTGAAGATGAAGTTGATGGCGGGCAGCAGGTTGTCGCCGTCCAGGCGCGCGATGACCTCGGGCCTGCTGGGGGTCCAGATCCGGCCGCGGGAGCGGCGCTCGCGCTCGCGGTCGGCCTCGCGGACCATCTTGCCGCGCCGCCGGTCCTTGGGACTGTAGGTGCGGGTGCTCTCCTCGCGGGCCATGCGCAGCAGGTCGGGGTTGACCTCGCGGCGCGCGGAGCCGCGGCCGCCGTGGTCGGACTCCTCCTCGAAGAGGTCGTAGACCCGCCGGCCGGCCATCACGTGCTGCCACAGCGGTACGGGCCGCTCCTCGGAGACGATCACCTCGGTGTCGCCGCGCACGGTGTCGAGCCAGTCGCCGAACTCCTCGGCGTTGGAGACGGTGGCGGACAGCGACACCAGGGTCACCGACTCGGGGAGGTGGATGATCACTTCCTCCCAGACGGCTCCGCGGAACCGGTCGGAGAGGTAGTGCACCTCGTCCATCACGACGTAGCCCAGGCCCAGGAGCGACTGGGAGCCCGCGTAGAGCATGTTGCGGAGCACCTCGGTGGTCATCACGACCACCGGCGCCTCGGAGTTGACGCTGTTGTCGCCGGTCAGCAGGCCCACCTTGGATGCGCCGTAGCGCTTGACGAGGTCGGCGTACTTCTGGTTCGACAGGGCCTTGATCGGCGTCGTGTAGAAGCACTTGCGCCCCTGTTGGAGCGCGAGGTGCACGGCGAACTCGCCGACGATGGTCTTTCCCGAACCGGTCGGGGCGGCGACCAGGACGCCCTTGCCGGCCTCCAGTGCCTTGCAGGCCTCGACCTGGTACGGGTCCAGGTCGAATTCGTACATCTCGCGGAAGGGGGCCAGGGCGGTGGCCTCTTCGGCGGCGCGGATCCGGGCAGCGGCGTACCGCTCGGCGGGGGAGAGTTCTTCGGTCATCTTGCTGTCGAGCCTACCCGCCACCTCCGACAACAGTCGCGATCATTTAAGTGAGCAGCCGCAGGGCCCCGGGGACGCACCGCGCGGTCACCGGCAGCGGGCCCAGCCGCTCCCCGTCGGCGTAGGCGGTGAGCGCGGCGGACTCCAGGGTGACCTCGGCGGCCCGGTGCACGGTGACCTTGGGGTGGGAGAGGTGCGTCCCCTTGTAGACCTGCGGAAACACCTTCAGCAGGGTGCCGCGGCCGCAGTCGCCGACCACCGTGACGTCGAAGAGCCCGTCGTCCGGCTCGGCGTCCGCGCAGATGCGCATCCCGCCGCCGTACGAGGACCCGTTGCCGACGGCCACGAGCGTGGCCTCCGTCTCGATCACCCGCCCCCCGTCGAGGGTGATCCGGTACGGGAAGGGCCTGAAGGCGGCCAGCTCCGCGAGGATGGCCAGGTCGTACTTGAAGCGGCCGAGCGGCAGCCGCATCCGGTTGCCGCGGTCGTTGACCCGCGAGTCGAAGCCGGAGCACAGCACGGTCCCGTACCAGGTGTCACCGGCGCGGCCGAGGTCGATCTCCCGTATCCGGCCCTCCTTGAGGGCGTCGGCGGCGAGCCGCCCGGCCCGCTCGGGCTCCCGTACGGGCAGTCCCATCGAGCGGGCGAAGTCGTTCCCGGTGCCGGCCGCGACCACGCCGAGCGGGACCGCCGTCCCGGCCAGTGCCTGGAGGGCTAGGGAGACCACCCCGTCACCGCCGACCGCGATCACCGCGCCGGTGCCGTCGCGGACGTCCGCGCGCAGCCGGGCCAGGGCGTCGGCCGCGTCGGTGCCGACCACGGTCCGGACGGAGAATCCGGCCTCCCGGAGCGCGGAAGCGGCCGGCTGCGCGGCGTGCGCGCCCCGGCCGCGTCCCGCGGTGGGATTGACGAAGAGCGTGATCTCGGAGGACACCCCGGGAATGTACCCGAGGGTGATCTCCGCGCTCACCGCCCCCCGGGGTGCGCCTCCCGGCGGTGGCCGGGGGCGCACCCGTCAGGTGGCGTCGTCGTAACCGTTGATCTGCCGACGGCCGCCGTCGGCCTGCTCGGGGAGGGCGGAGGCGGCCGGGGCCCGCTCCGTCGCGCCGATCGGGGCCGGGGTCAGGTCGATCTCGGAGGCCTCGTCGTCGTCGAGGTCGGCGTCGGGGTTGGCGCGCCTGCGGCGCCGGTCGTTCAGCAGGCAGATCCCGAGGGCGATGAAGTACAGGGCCACGATCGGGGAAGCCAGCGTCAGCATGGTGAGCGGGTCGCCGGTGGGCGTCGCGAAGGCCGCGAAGATCGTGATGCCTAGGACCATGGCGCGCCACCAGCTGCCGAGCCGCTTGGCGCTCAGCACACCGGTGAAGTTCAGCAGCACCAGCATCAGCGGCAGCTCGAAGGCGAGGCCGAAGACCACGACCATGCGCGTGACGAGGTCGAGGTAGTCGTCGACCGGCAGCAGGTTCTTGACGTGGTCCGGCGTGAAGCCGAGGAGGATCTCCGCCGTCTGCGGCAGGATCTTGTACGCGAGCACCGCGCCGGCGAGGAACAGCGGGGCGCCGACCGCGACGAAGCTCAGCGCGTACTTCTTCTCGTTCCGGTGCAGACCCGGGGCGGCGAACGCCCACAGCTGGTAGAGCCAGACGGGCGCGGACATCACGATGCCCGCGGACAGGCCGACCTTCAGCGCGATGGAGAAGGGCGCGGTCAGGCCGTTCGTGGTCATCTCGGCGCAGGGGGCACCGTTGCTCTGGTGCGTGGCCCCGTTGGTGCAGCCGACGGACGAGAGCATCGGCTCCAGCAGGAAGTCGATGATCGGCCGGTAGAAGTAGGCCGCGACGATGGTCACCACGACGATCGCCAGCACCGACTTCAGCAGGCGGTTTCTCAGCTCACGCAGGTGCTCGACCAGCGGCATGCGCCCTTCGGCGTCCTTGGCCCGGTCCTTGTTCCCCTGCTTGCGGGCAGACTTGAGCAACCCACGTCCCTTGTCTCGTTACAGATGACTCGTACGACGGGCGACCGCCGGATGTCAGGCCTGGGTGGTGCGGTTCGGCTCGCTGACCGGGCGGGCGCTGGTGACGTCACCCGGAGCGGCCTGGATGGTGCGCGGGGCGACGGGCTGGGCCGGGGCCTGGTCGGCGACCGGAGCGGTGGCCGCGGCGTCCTCGGCCTCGCCGTCCTTCTTCATGGCCTTCGCCTCGCTCTTGAGGATCCGGGCCGACTTGCCCAGGGAGCGGGCCATCTCGGGAAGCTTCTTGGCGCCGAACAGCAGCACGATGACAGCGATGATCAGAAGGATCTCAAGGGGCTTCAGATTGCCGATCATGTGTGTCTTCCTTCTCACCGAAACGGCTGGTTGTGGTGGCCCGGCGCCTCCGGACGGAGCTCCGGCACCTCTCTGACAAGGATCGTAACCCCCGAGGGTTAACGCCCGGCAATCCCCCGGGGTATCCCCGCTTGCTTACCGCACCGACGGTACGGGTCCTCCTCCACGGATTCCATAAGCGCGGGCCGGCGGTCCGCGCGCCCAGGTCCGCGCGCCTAGGGCCGCAGTCCCTGCCCGGCCCGCGCCAGGTCGGCCGCCGCCTGTTCCAGGTCCCCCGAGGCCTGGGTGATCCGGCGGCTGGCCAGGGCCACCTGCCCGGACAGCCGCCGCACCTCCAGGAAGACCCGCGCGGCCAGCACGGCGAGGACGGCGACCCCGAGGAAGCCCAGGACAATTGCGAGCATCGGCCACAGCATGGGACCGAGCCTAGCGCGCCCGCCTCACACGCTGCGCAGCGTGCTCACCCCACCCCCGGTCAGCAACTCCACGATGCGCTCACCTGCGGGTTTACGGACCGGAGCCGAGCATTCGGGGCAGGTGAAGGAGTAGAAGGTGGCCCGCCGRCCGATCGCCAGCCGCAGCGCGTCCGCGGCCAGCTCGAAACGGGCCCGGCACTCGGGGCAGGCCGCCTTGAAGGTGACCGCCGCCGGCCCAGATGATGGCGACATCGCTGCCCGCTCCCCCTAGATCCGTTCCCCGTACCCCGCGAGTGCCTCTGCGGCGGCCTTCCGCGCGCTCTCCGCCAGTTCCGGAGGCGACACGATCCGGCCGTCGCGGCCCAGGCGCAGCGCCAGCCGGCGCAGGGAGGCCGGGTCGGGGCTGCGCAGGGTGATCCGCAGGCCGCCGTCGGGCCGCTCCTCGGCACTGTCGTGCGGGTAGTACTCGGCGACCCAGCGCCCGCCGGGCCCCACCTCGACCACCACCTCCGGGTCCTCGGCGGCCGGCTGCACCAGCCCCTCGGACAGGTCCCGGGGCTCGATCGCCGGCGGCTCGGCCCGCTCGTCGAGCAGCCTGATCTCGGCCACCCGGTCGAGCCGGAAGGTGCGCCGGGCCTCCGAGAGGTGGCACCACCCCTCCATGTAGGTGTGCCCCACGGCGAACAACCGGATCGGGTCGACGGTGCGCTCGGTCAGCTCGTCACGGGCGGGCGAGTAGTAGCGCAGCCACAGCCGCCGCCGCTCCGCGATGGCCCGGTCGACGTCCGCGAACACCCCGCCCTCGGACTCGAAGGTCACCGACAGCCGGGAGCTGGCCCCGGCCGCCTCCCCGGCGGCCGCCTCCAGCTTCGCGGTGGCGCGCAGCAGCGCGTCCCGGTCGCTCTCGCGCAGCCCCGGCAGGGTCGACACCGCGCGGGCGGCGACCAGCAGGGCCGTCGCCTCGTCGGCGGCCAGCCGCAGCGGCTCGGCCGTGGACTCCCCGGAGGCGTCGGGATTGCGCCACCAGATGCGCTCTCCGTCGGTGTCGATGTCGAGCAGGTCCCCGCCGCGGAAGCTGGTCCCGCACATGGGCAGCACGTCGAGGTCCGAGATCAGCTCGTCCTCGGTGATCCCGAAGGCGCGGGCGACGTCGGCGACGTGCGCGCCCGGCCGCTCGCGCAGGTAGGTCACCAGGGACAGCATCCGGCGGGTCTGGTCGATGGCGTTGGCAGCCATGCTGGTACGTCTCCCCCTCAGGGCGTTGCTACGGATGGTGCGGTTCAGCCCCGGGCGACGGCGCGCAGCCGGTCCACCACGTCGGCCCGCAGATCGGCCGGCTCCACCACGACGACGTCCGGGCCGAACTCCACGAGCCAGGCGTCGAGCCCGTGCCCGTACGGGATCTCCAGCTCGTCCCAGCCGTCGGCGCCCTCGCGCACGGCGGTGGCCTTGGCCCGCAGCGGGTACCCGGCCCCGGCCCGCAGGCGGATCAGCGCGGAACGCTCGCCGCCCTCCCCGGCCCAGCTCGCCACGGTCTCCCGCACGGTCACCACGTCGGGCACCTCGGCGGTGTACTTCCCGGCCCGGGAACGGACCTTCCCGGTGATCCGCGACAGCCGGAACACGCGCTCCGCCCCGCGGTCGCGGTCGTAGCCGGCCAGGTACCAGTGGCCGCGCCAGCACTCCAGGGCCCACGGCTCGACCTGACGGGGCTCGGGCCGGGCCGCGTTGGACTTGCGGTACTCGAAGGCCACCGGCCGCCGGTCGCGGCAGGCCAGCATCAGCGGCTCGAAGGCCGCCTCGTGGACCGGGATGCGCGGCTCGATGGCACTGTGCTGGCCCTCGTACGGGTCCCCGGCCTCGGGCATCCCGCCGGCCCGCAGCTTCTGCAGGGCGCCACTGGCCGCCCCGGCGAGCCGGGCCTGCTGCCACACCTTGGCCGCCAGCCCCAGCGCGGCGGCCTCCTCGGCGTCCAGCGAGACGGGGGGCAGCCGGTTGCTGTCCCGGCGGGCCAGGTACCCGATCTCCCCCTCCAGGTTCTCCACGGTCTCGATCACCAGACCGAGTTCGCGCAGATCGTCCTTGTCCCGCTCGAACATCCGGTTGAAGGATTCGTCGTTCCCGGCTTCCAGGTAAGCCTCGATGGAACCGCGCAGCTCGCGCTTGCTGAGGGGACGACGGGTCCCCAGCAGACACAGCGCCAGATTCATCAGCCGCTCGGCCTTGGCAATCGCCATCGACGCCGTTCCCCCGCTCCTCGACACACACTCGTGACCGTTGACCGTACCGCCCCGGCCGTCCCGGACAAAAGCGAGGGCCCCCGCCTCACGGCGGGGGCCCTCACGACGACTGCCGGTGAATCAGGCGGCCATCAGGTCACAGACGAAGATCAGCGTCTCGCCCGGGGCGATCGCATCGCCCGCGCCGCGGTCACCGTAGGCCATGTGCGCCGGGATCGTCAGCTTGCGACGGCCGCCGACCTTCATGCCCGCGATGCCCAGGTCCCAGCCCGCGATGACGCGGCCGGCACCGAGCGGGAACTGCAGCGCGGAGCCGCGGTTCCACGAAGCGTCGAACTCCTCACCGGTGGAGAAGGCCACGCCCACGTAGTGGACGGAGACCATGGAACCGGCCTTGGCCTCGGCGCCGTCGCCCTCCCAGATGTCCTCGATGACGAGGTCGGTCGGAACCGGGCCCTCGGGGAAGTCGATCTCGGGCTTCTCGAGCTTCTGGCTCACGGAACTGCTCCTCATACGTACGAAACGGTCAACCGGAACAGTCTTACACTGCCCCGACGATGTCCACGACGAAGACCAGCGTCGAGTTGGCCGGCAGGTCCTCACCCTTGGCCTGATCCTTGTACGCCTGCTCCGGCGGGATCACCAGCAGCACGCGGCTGCCGACCTTCTTGCCCACCAGGCCCTTGTCCCAGCCCTCGATGACCTGGCCCTGACCGATCGCCGTCGAGAACGGCGCCCCGGTCTTCCAGGACGTGTCGAACAGCTTCGCCGCGTCCTTGCCCTGGTTCGGCGCCCACGCCGCACCGCTGTACTGCATGTACACGGTCTGGCCGGACTTGACCTCAGGACCCTTGCCCTCGATCAGGACCTTGTCGACCAGCTCCTTCGGAGGGTCGTTCTTCGGGACCGTGATCGTCGCGGCCTCGTCCTTGTCCGCCTTCACCTGCGGCAGGTCGGACGGGATCGGCGCCTGCGTGCCCTCGGCCTTCTTCGGCATCACCGAATCCAGGTCCAGCACGAACACCAGGTTGTCGGTCGGCCCGACCCCCAGCTGGGGCTGGCCCTGCGCACCGAACGCCGCCGCCGGCGGGGCGACGACCAGCACACGGCTGCCGACCTTCTTGCCCACCACCGAGTCACTGAACAGCGGCAGGATCGACTGCGAACCGGCCGGCACGACCAGCGGCTGGCCGTCCTTGTCGTAGGAACCCTGGAGGTCCTTGCCGCTCTTCCAGACCTTGCCGGTGTACTTCGTCAGGACGAGGTCGTCCTTCTTGATCTCCGGGCCGCTGCCCTCCGTGACGGTGTGCACCACGAACTTGCCGCTCGGCTCGCCCTTGGGGACGGTGATCTCCGCCTTCTTCCCCGCCTCACCCGCCACCGATGGCATCGGGTCCGCGGAGTCCACCGGCTTCGGAACGTCGGCGGGCTTCGAGGCGTCGGCCGACGGAGACGCGGAGTCCTTCTTCCCGGAGTCGTCGCCCCCTCCGCAGGCCGCGGTGAGCATCAGAGCCGGCACGATGAGCGCGGCAGCAAGTCGGCGTCGCACAATGGTCCTCAGGGTCGCTGGAATGGTCCGTCCTCGCGGCCCACTCTACGGGCTGCCCCCTCCGCGACAAGGCGGTGGCGTGCGAAGACCCCGCACGCCACCGCGCACGGGGTCCCCGGGCCACCGGCCTCACATGCCGGCGATGAGCTTCTCCACCCGGTCGTCCACCGACCGGAACGGGTCCTTGCACAGCACGGTCCGCTGCGCCTGGTCGTTGAGCTTCAGGTGCACCCAGTCGACGGTGAAGTCCCGCCGCTGCTCCTGCGCCCGGCGGATGAAGTCGCCGCGCAGCCTGGCCCTCGTCGTCTGCGGGGGCACCGACTTGCCCTCGAAGATCTTCAGGTCGTTGCAGACCCGCGCCGCCTGCCCCTTGCGCTCCAGCAGGTAGTACAGCCCCCGCCGGCGGTGGATGTCGTGGTACGCGAGGTCTATCTGCGCGACCCGCGGATTGGACATCGTCATGTTGTGCTTGGCCCGGTACCGCTCGATCAGCTGGTACTTCATGACCCAGTCGATCTCCGTGCCGATCCGGTCCAGGTCCTCCGCCTCCACGGCGTCCAGGGTCCGGCCCCACAGCTCCAGGACCTGCTCCACCACCCCGGTGCGGATGCCCCGCCGCTCGGCGAAGTCCAGCGCCTTCTCGTAGTACTCGCGCTGGATCTCCAGGGCCGACGCCTCGCGACCGCTGGCCAGGCGCACCTTGCGCTGACCGGTGATGTCGTGGCTGACCTCCCGGATCGCCCGGATCGGGTTCTCCAGGGTCAGGTCCCGCATCACCGTGCCCGCCTCGATCATGCGCAGCACGAGGTCGGTGGCCCCGACCTTGAGCAGCATGGTCGTCTCGGACATGTTCGAGTCCCCGACGATCACGTGCAGGCGCCGGTAGCGCTCGGCGTCCGCGTGGGGCTCGTCCCGGGTGTTGATGATCGGCCGGGACCGGGTCGTCGCGGAGCTGACGCCCTCCCAGATGTGCTCCGCCCGCTGGCTGRCGCAGTAGACCGCGCCCCGCGGGGTCTGGAGCACCTTGCCCGCGCCGCAGATCAGCTGGCGCGTGACGAGGAAGGGAATCAGGATGTCCGCCAGGCGGGAGAATTCTCCGTGCCGGGCCACGAGGTAGTTCTCGTGGCAGCCGTACGAATTGCCCGCCGAGTCGGTGTTGTTCTTGAAGAGGTAGACGTCGCCCGCGATTCCCTCCTCGTGCAGGCGACGTTCTGCGTCGACGAGCAGGCCTTCGAGAATGCGCTCGCCGGCCTTGTCGTGGGTGACCAGTTCGATCAGGTTGTCGCATTCGGGAGTTGCATATTCCGGATGCGATCCCACGTCGAGGTACAGACGGGCGCCGTTCCGCAGGAAGACATTGCTGCTGCGGCCCCATGACACAACACGGCGGAAGAGGTAGCGCGCCACTTCGTCAGGAGACAGTCGGCGCTGTCCCCTGAACGTGCACGTGACGCCGTACTCGTTCTCCAGCCCGAAAATGCGGCGGTCCATGACTGAACATTACGCCTTCTGCCCTCTTCTGAAACCGGGTTCGAGAGCGGCGTTCCGATCAGTTTTTGATCAGCGGCTCCACGACGCCGTCCACGACACCCTCCACCGGCCCCGTCGAGGACCCCGCCACGGCACGGCTGCGACCCCCACCGGACAGGGCCCGCTGAGTGGCCGTCAGCACCAGCAGCGCCGCGACACCCGCCCCGCAGGCCGCCGCGTAGCCCGCCACCGTGCCACCCGCCTCCACCGCCGGACCGGCCGCGGCCGTACCGATGGCCGCACCCACGCCGAAGAAGGTCACCAGCCAGGAGAAGGCCTCCGTCAGCGTGCCCGCCGGAGCGTGCCGGTCCACCACCACGAACGCACACGCCAGCGACGGAGCCAGGAACACCCCCGCCAGCGCCGACAGCCCCACCATCGCCACCGTGCCCACCGGCACCATCAGCGGCAGGTAACACACCGCCAGCAACGCCACCAGCAGCCGCAGCCGCCGCTCCGGCGCACCCGCCCACTGCCGCGCCCCGTAGAACACGCCGCCGAACAGCGCGCCCAGCCCCAGCGCCGCCAGCAGCCAGCCGTACACCGCCTGACCGCCGTGGCCGTCCGCGTACGACACCGCGGCCACCGTGATCGCCCCCAGCGCCATCCCCACGAAGAAGAAGGCCCCCAGCAGCGCCAGCAGCCCGCGCGAACGCAGCGCCCCCAGCCAGTGCGCCTCACGCGGCTCCGAGCGCCACGTGCGCGAAGGCTCCGACACCACCACCGACAGCGCGCCCAGCACCCCCAGCGCGTTCAGCGCCAGCAGCGCCACCGCCGGCGACCACAGCGCCACGAACAGGGTCACCAGCAGCGGCCCGACCGTGTACATGATCTCCTGCGCCACCGCGTCCATGGCGTACGCGGCGTGCACCCGCTCCTCCTTGCCGCCCAGCACCGTCGGCCACAGCGCCCGCAGCCCGCCCTCCAGCGGCGGCGTGAACAGACCCGCGATCACCACCGCCGCATAGGCCACGACGGCCGAACCCGTACCCGCGAGGGCCAGCCACACCATGCCCAGCGCCGAGACCACGGCCGCCGGCAGCTGCACGCGCGGCTGCCCGTACAGGTCCACCGCCCGGCCCAGCAGCGGCTGACCCACCGCGTTGGCCAGCCCGTACGCCGCCGCGAGCGCGCCCGCCAGGCTGTAGCTGCCGCCCTCGGCCCGGGTGAAGAGCACGATCGCGATCGGCCCCGTGCCGTTCGGCAGCCGGCCCATCAGCGTGCCCGCCAGCAGCCTCGCCGCGTGCCGGGTCCTGAGCAGCTCCGCGTATCCCGCGGCCATGTCCGCCCCCTTCTGCCCGGACCCTGCCGGAGTAATACGTATAACTTGACCCGTCATACGTACCATGGCGGCAGTCCACAGGTCCACCCGCCGAACCGCCCCCACCCCCTCCCACCTCGCACTTCAGGAGCACCGTGTGACGAGACCCACCAGCCGCGACGTGGCCACCGCCGCCGGGGTCTCCCAGGCCACCGTCTCCCTGGTCCTCGGCGACAAATGGCGCGGCCGCGTCTCCGAACGCACCGCCACCCTCGTCCGCGAAGCCGCCACCGAACTCGGCTACCGCCCCAACCTCGCCGCCCGCAACCTCCGCCTCGGGAGCACCCGCACCGCCCTCCTCGTCGTCCCCGCCCTCACCAACGAATTCTTCGCCCGCGTCTACACCGGCGCCGCCCGCGTCGCCGCCGACCACGGCTTCGGGGTCGTCCTCTACCCCTCCCCCGACGGCACCGGCCCCGCCCGCGACCCCTTCGCCTCCGCCCGCGCCGCCCTCGACGGAGTCATCGCCTCCTCCATGGCCGCCGACGCCCTCGCCGCCATCGGCGGCGACGACCTCCCCCTCGTCATGCTCGACAGCGACCCCACCTCCACCGGCGCCGCCGCCCACGTCAACCTCGCCATGGCCGACGGAGTCCGCCAGATCTGCGCCCACCTCCGCGGCCACGGCCACCGCGACATCCTCCACCTCGCCTCCGCCATCGACTCCTGGACCTTCGAGGTCCGCGCCGAAACCCTCGCCGCCCTCCTGGACCCCACCACCCGGCTGCGCACCGTACGGGCCGAGCTCACCGTCGAAGCCGCCCGCACCGCCATGGAGACGGCCCTCGCCGCCCCCCACGACCGCCCCACCGCCATCGTCTGCGACGACGACATCCTGGCCGCCGGCGCCTGCAAGGCCGCCCGCCGCCTCGGCCTGCGCATCCCCGAGGACCTCTCCGTCACCGGCTTCGACGACCTCGCCCTCGCCACCGCGGTCGAACCCGAACTCACCACCGTCCACCTCCCCGCCGAACAGGTCGGCGAGCAGGGCATGACCGCCCTCCTCTCCGTCCTCGAAGGCACCCCCTGGACCGCCCCCGACATCCCCGTCGACCTGATCGTCCGCGACTCCTCGGGTCCCGCCCCCACCCCCTGAACGCGCCGGGGCCCCGGCCCGCCGAAAACGGCGGACCGGGGCCCCACACACGCACACGCCCTACTGGGCGTCGTCCT
The DNA here is from genome assembly GCF_052114405.1 of Streptomyces sp. M-16. Lineage (NCBI taxonomy): Bacteria > Bacillati > Actinomycetota > Actinomycetes > Kitasatosporales > Streptomycetaceae > Streptomyces > Streptomyces sp. M-16. Next base: position 17,953 of record NZ_JBFRER010000093.1, read on the forward strand.
CCGGCGCCTCGTCGTTCGAGACGGCATCCGCCTGGGCGGCCGCCGGAACGTCCGCCTCCAGCAGCCTGGACAACTGCCGGCCGCGGATCCGCTTGAACTTGCGCTGCTGCGACCGCGTACGGTCCAGCACCGCCACCTCCAGCCGCTCCGCCGGAATCGCCTTGTCCGCGCCGTTGGCCTGACTGGACAGCGCCTGCACCGCCAGCTTCAGCGCCTCGGACAGGGTCATCCCGTCCTGGTGCCGCTGGTCGAGGAAGGTGCTGATCTGCTCGGCGTTCCCGCCGACCGCGACCGAGCCGTGCTCGTCCACGATCGAGCCGTCGTGCGGCAGCCGGTAGATCTGGTCCCCGGCCGCCGTGGCACCCACCTCGGCGACGACCAGCTCCACCTCGTACGGCTTCTCACCGGCCGAGGAGAAGATCGTGCCGAGCGTCTGCGCGTACACGTTCGCCAGCCCACGGGCCGTCACGTCGTCACGGTCGTAGGTGTATCCGCGCAGATCCGCGTACCGCACACCGCCGATCCGCAGGTTCTCGTACTCGTTGTACTTGCCGGCGGCCGCGAAGCCGATCCGGTCGTAGATCTCGCTGAACTTGTGCAGCGCGCGGGACGGGTTCTCGCCGACGAACACGATGCCGTCGGCGTACTGCAGCACGACAAGGCTGCGACCGCGGGCGATGCCCTTCCGGGCGTATTCCGCCCGGTCGGCCATGGCCTGCTGGGGTGACACATAGAACGGAGTCGACACCGGCTGTCCGTCCCTTTCTTCTGGGCTCCTACGGGGCGACGGATGGTCAGAGCAGGGCGGCGCGCGGGCCGTCGGGCTGCTCGAGACGACGGTTGGTGACCGTACGGGCGAGTTCCTGCGACTCGTCGTCGGTCAGCCTGCGGAAGCCCTCGTCGGTGATGACGGTGACGATGGGATAGATGTGCCGGTACAGGTCCGGCCCACCGGTCGCCGAGTCGTCGTCGGCGGCGTCGTACAGCGCCTGCACGACCAGCGTGGTGGCCTGCTCCTCCGTCAGGTCGGGACGGAACAGCTTCTTCATCGAGCCCCGGGCGAAGATCGAGCCCGAACCGGTGGCGGCGTAGCCGTGCTCCTCGGAGCGGCCGCCGGTCACGTCGTAGGAGAAGATCCGGCCCTTCTCCTTGGCCTCGTCGTACCCCGCGAACAGCGGCACGACGGCCAGCCCCTGCATCGCCATGCCCAGATTGCTCCGGATCATGGTGGAGAGCCGGTTGGCCTTGCCCTCCAGGGAGAGGGTCGTCCCCTCCACCTTCTCGAAGTGCTCCAGCTCCAGCTGGAACAGCTTGACCATCTCCACGGCCAGACCGGCCGTACCGGCGATGCCCACCGCGGAGTACTCGTCGGCCGGGAACACCTTCTCGATGTCCCGCTGCGCGATCATGTTCCCCATGGTCGCCCGCCGGTCACCGGCGAGCACGACCCCGCCGGGGAAGGTGGCGGCCACGATGGTCGTCCCGTGCGGCGCCTCGACGACGCCCTCGGGCAGCTTGCGGTTGCCCGGCAGCATCTCGGGCGAGTGGGCGCCCAGGAAGTCCATGAAGGACGACGACCCCGGCGTCAGGAAGGCTGCCGGTAGACGCCCTGTGCTACGAGTGTTGGGTTCCACAGGTTTCCTTCCACGTAAGCGGCTGCACGCCGTATGACGTCCGGCCGATCCTTGAACTGCCCCAAGGCTGCGTTACAGCTGAAGCACAGTACGCCTCGGACCTTACCCGTCTGATGATCGTGATCAACGTGCTCGGCCGGAGCAGTCCGGCAGAGCACGCAGACCGGGCGTTCCTCTGCATTCGCCGTGCGGCTTGACCACGGCACACCGCCGGCACAGCTCGTGGCCGGGCCGGACGGGACGTCCACCTTCTCCTTTACGGCCTTGCCCCCCGGCGGCGCCGGTAGCGCTGGGCGCCGTACTCCGCCACGCACTCCCGGCACCGCGGCTGCAGGCCGTCACCACGATTTCGATCCGCGGCGAATCCGCTCAGCGGCACGTCCCGGCAACAGCCGCGACACACTTGGTTCCATTGGACATGCCCAAATGGTGGCGAGTTCGCCTTGGATTCGAAGGCTATTCGCCGCCTTTTTGTACGAAGCTCCGAACGAAATCTTCGGCGTTCTCCTCGAGCACATCATCGATTTCGTCGAGTACCGAGTCGACGTCGTCGGAGAGCTTCTCCTGACGCTCCTTGAGGTCGGTCGATTCCTCGACCGCCGCCTCCTCGACCTCCTCGGTCGAGCGCGTCGCCTTCTGCTGTCCGCCGCCGGTGTCCTTGGTCGCCATGTCTACCTCACCCCGCTCGGTTCGCACGCCCACATGGAAAGGCCCCGGGATTCGGGACCTCTCAAGATCAGACCCTACGTCGGACCCTACAAGGAGGGCCCGACATTCGTCCCCGCACTTTCATAACGTCCGGGCATTCTCATGATTCCCGGACCGGAGCCATTTCAGGCCACCTTCGGGTGCCTCACTGCCCCGAGAGCACCCGCACCAGGTCCTCCGCCGTCCGACAGCGGTCCAGCAGCTCCTTGACGTGGTTGCGGGTCCCCCGCAGGGGTTCCAGGGTCGGGACCCGCTGGAGCGAGTCGCGGCCCGGGAGGTCGAAGATCACCGAGTCCCAGGAGGCCGCCGCCACGTCGTCCGCGTACTGCTCCAGGCAGCGCCCGCGGAAGTACGCCCGGGTGTCCTCCGGGGGCTTGCTCTCGGCCCGCTCCACGGCCGGCTCCTCCAGGAGCCGCTTCATCTTCCCGCGGCCGACCAGACGGTTGTACAGGCCCGTCTCCGGACGCACGTCCGAGTACTGCAGGTCGACCAGGTGCAGCCGGGCCGCGTCCCAGCCCAGTCCGTCGCGCCTGCGGTAGCCCTCCAGGATCTCCCGCTTGGCGATCCAGTCGAGCTCTCCCGACAGGCTCATCGGGTCGGTCTCCAGCCGGCCGAGTACGTCCTCCCACCGAGTGAGGACATCCTTGGTCTGCTCGTCCGCGTCCGACCCGAAACGCTCGTCCACGTACTTCCTGGCCAGCTCGAAGTACTCCATCTGGAGTTGTACGGCGGTCAGGGTGCGCCCGCTGCGCAGGGTGATGAGGTGCCGGAGGTCCGGGTCGTGGGAGACCTGGTGCAGGGTGCGCACCGGCTGGTCCACGGCCAGGTCGACGTTGATGAACCCGTCCTCGATCATCGACAGGACCAGCGCGGTCGTGCCGAGCTTGAGGTAGGTGGAGATCTCCGAGAGGTTCGCGTCGCCGATGATCACGTGGAGCCGGCGGTACTTCTCGGCGTCCGAGTGCGGCTCGTCGCGCGTGTTGATGATGGGCCGCTTGAGGGTGGTCTCCAGCCCCACCTCGACCTCGAAGTAGTCCGCGCGCTGGCTGATCTGGAAGCCGTGCTCGCGGCCGTCCTGGCCGATGCCGATGCGGCCCGCACCGGTGACGACCTGGCGGGAGACGAAGAAGGGCGTCAGGTGGCGCACGATCTCCGAGAAGGGGGTCTCCCGCTTCATCAGGTAGTTCTCGTGCGTGCCGTACGAGGCGCCCTTGTTGTCGGTGTTGTTCTTGTAGAGGTGGATGGGCTGGGCGCCGGGAAGCTGGGCGGCCCGCTCGGCCGCCTCGGCCATGATCCGTTCGCCTGCCTTGTCCCAGAGCACGGCGTCGAGCGGATTGGTGACCTCCGGCGAGCTGTACTCGGGGTGCGCGTGGTCGACGTAGAGCCGTGCGCCGTTGGTGAGGATGACGTTGGCGAGGCCGATGTCCTCGTCGGTCAGCTGGCTGTTGTCGGCGGCCTCGCGGGCGAGGTCGAAGCCGCGGGCGTCCCGCAGCGGATTCTCCTCCTCGAAGTCCCAGCGGGCGCGTCGCGCCCGGTGCATCGCCGCCGCGTAGGCGTTGACGATCTGGGACGAGGTGAGCATGGCATTGGCGTTCGGGTGCCCCGGAACGGAGATCCCGTACTCCGTTTCGATCCCCATTACTCGCCGTACGGTCATGCGGCCCTCCTTGCCCGGCGGCGCTCCCGTTCGGGAGCGGCGCTCAAGTACCGCTTGTTCTCCGGTGGGTCATGTGCGGTGTCCGTCCCCGCACTGCGGAGGAGGCGGTACGGAAGAGCCTAGAACCACTCCGCGCTGGTGGGGAGATCATTTCAGTCATTGACTTTGCCCTGTCACCGGCCGAAAAGGGCGGGCGGCAATGCCGGGGGTAAAGCAGTCGGCTGCGGGTGCCCGGTGAGGGCACCCGCAGCCGCCCCGCTCGGTCAGAGGTACTGGCCGGTATTCGCCACCGTGTCGATGGAGCGTCCGGTGTCCGCGCCCTGCTTTCCGGTGACGAGGGTGCGGATGAATACGATCCGCTCGCCCTTCTTTCCGGAGATCCGGGCCCAGTCGTCCGGGTTGGTGGTGTTCGGCAGGTCCTCGTTCTCCTTGAACTCGTCCACGCAGGCCTGGAGGAGGTGGGAGACGCGCAGGCCCTTCTGGTTGTGCTCCAGGAAGGCCTTGATCGCCATTTTCTTCGCGCGGTCCACGATGTTCTGGATCATCGCGCCCGAGTTGAAGTCCTTGAAGTAAAGGACTTCCTTGTCGCCGTTGGCGTACGTGACCTCAAGGAAGCGGTTTTCCTCGGTTTCGGCGTACATCTGCTCGACGACGGTCTGGATCATGCTGTGGACGGTGCCGGCCGTGGAGCCCTGGTGCTCGGACAGGTCGTCCGTGTGCAGGGGCAGCGAGGCCTTGAGGTACTTGGCGAAGATGTCCTTGGCGGCCTCCGCGTCCGGGCGCTCGATCTTGATCTTCACGTCGAGGCGGCCGGGGCGCAGGATGGCGGGGTCGATCATGTCCTCGCGGTTGGAGGCGCCGATGACGATGACGTTCTCCAGGCCCTCCACACCGTCGATCTCGGCGAGCAGCTGGGGGACGATGGTGTTCTCCACGTCCGAGCTGACGCCGGATCCGCGGGTGCGGAAGAGGGACTCCATCTCGTCGAAGAAGACGATGACGGGGGTGCCCTCGCTGGCCTTCTCACGGGCCCGCTGGAAGACGAGGCGGATGTGCCGCTCGGTCTCGCCGACGTACTTGTTGAGGAGTTCGGGGCCCTTGATGTTCAGGAAGTAGGACTTCCCGGCGGGCTGGCCGGTCACCTCGGCGACCTTCTTGGCAAGGGAGTTGGCGACGGCCTTGGCGATGAGCGTCTTGCCGCAGCCGGGAGGGCCGTACAGCAGGATGCCCTTCGGGGGCCGCAGTTCGTGCTCCTTGAAGAGGTCGGGGTAGAGGTAGGGGAGCTCGACGGCGTCGCGGATCAGCTCGATCTGGTCGCCCAGGCCGCCGATCTTGTCGTAGTCGATGTCCGGGACCTCTTCGAGGACGAGTTCCTCGACCTCGCTCTTGGGGACCACTTCGTAGACGTAGCCGGAGCGGGGCTCCAGGAGCAGGGCGTCGCCGGGGCGGATGGTGATGTCCAGGAGCGGCTCGGCGAGCCTCACCACCCTTTCCTCGTCGGTGTGCCCGACCACCAGGGCGCGCTCGCCGTCCTCCAGGATCTCCTTGAGGGTGACGATGTCGCCGGCGCGCTCGAACTCCATGGCCTCGACCACGTTGAGCGCTTCGTTGAGCATGACCTCCTGGCCGCGCCGGAGGTCCTCCGGTTCGACGCTGGGGCTCACGTTCACGCGGAGCTTGCGCCCCCCGGTGAAGATGTCGACGGTGCCGTCCTCGTTCGCCTGCAGGAAGACACCGAAGCCGGCCGGCGGCTGTGCGAGCCGGTCGACCTCTTCTTTGAGGGCCACGATCTGGTCGCGGGCCTCACGGAGGGTGTTCGCCAGTCGTTCGTTCTGCGCGGAGACGCCTGCCAGATTCGTCTGGAGCTCGACGATCCGCTCTTCGAGAATCCTCGTGTGACGCGGAGAGTCGGCGAGCTTGCGTCGCAGGACGGCGATTTCCTGCTCTAGATAGGCAACCTGGCCAGCGGGGTCCTCAGACCCTCGCCCGGGCCGGATGCCGCGGTTGATGTCGTCGTCGTGGGCTGCCACGGTCCTCACCTCCTCCAAGGGGAGCTGGACGCTTCCTGACCCTACCTGGGCTGGTGGTGATTGAAACCCCTAGATCACAAAGACGGTAGAGGTGTGTCCGATCTTCACCCTTGCGTACTCCCTCACGCCAGGGAAATACCCACCCTTCAACATCGGAAAGCAGCCGGTTGTAAGGTCGAACTGTTCAACACCCGTCAGGGCTCGCGCGACTTGTCGCGAGTTGTGTCCGGGACGGATCACTCAGGGCAGGAAACGGCAGGAGATATGACCGTGCAGCAGGAGGCTCCGACGGGCGGTACCGGCGAGGCCGGGGAGCCGCTTGAGGTCTGGATCGACCAGGACCTCTGCACCGGGGACGGCATCTGCGTGCAGTACGCGCCGGAGGTGTTCGAGCTGGACATCGATGGTCTGGCGTACGTGAAGACCCCGGAGGACGAGCTGCTGCAGGACGCGGGGGCGACCACTCCGGTTCCGCTGACGCTGCTCCAGGACGTGGTCGACTCGGCCAAGGAATGTCCGGGCGACTGTATTCACGTAAGGCGCGTTTCGGACAGGGTCGAGGTGTACGGCCCGGACGCGGAGTGACGCTTCAAACACGCGTGGCGGCCGAGTCCGTCAGCTCCTGGCGGAATTTCCCGCCGGTCCAGCGCCACTTGGCGAGCTGCTTCACGTCCGGGCTGTAGCGCGGGACCGAGGGCGAGGAGTAGCCGAGGAGGCGGGCGGTGACGGTCCGGTCGCTCACGGTGAGCCCGGTGGCGGTCTGCCGGCGGGCGGCGTCGAGGAGGGTGGCGACGACGCGGGGGGCGGCGCCCTGTTGCCCGTCCCGGGCGAGTACGTAGATCGCGTGGGGCGGGGTGCCCGAGCCGGCGTCGCAGCGTACGGCGGCGACCGTCTCCGGGTTGCCGTCGCCGTCGAGGTCGCCTTCGGCCGTGTCCGTGACGGCCTGTGGGGCCCCCTTGCAGTCGAGGGGGTACGTGACGGCGTGCGCGTCGGGGGCGGGGGCCGGCGGGCCGCTCGCCGCGGTGGGTCCGGGGGTGGCTCCGGTGGCCCGGTCCGGTTGGAGCAGTCCCCCGCCGGCTATGACGGCGGCCATGGCGCAGGCGGTGGCGACCCAGTGGACGGGGCGGGTGTGGTGGTGCGCCAGGACGTCCAGTGCCGGGGCCGGCGGGGTGGGGCTGTGCAGCACGCGGGGTGTCTCCTGTGCGAAGGGTGACGGGGAGCCAGCATCGTGCCATACCTCACACGGGGGTGGAACGGCCGGGTCCGGGTGGGTTTCCCCGGTGCAACGAAAAGGCGCTGTGGCGCAGTTCCCGGGTTGGCCGGGGAACTGCGCCACAGCGCTTTCGTGTTGGGCGTGAGGACGGGTCCTAGGCGGAGCGGTCGCTGCCGGGGCCCTCGTAGTCCTCGCCGTAGGCGCCCTTGGAGGGGCGGCGGCGGCGCATGGGGGGCTCGACGCCGTCCGCGAGGCGGCGGGCGGTGACGAGGAAGCCGGTGTGGCCGATCATCCGGTGGTCCGGGCGGACGGCGAGGCCCTCGACGTGCCAGTTGCGGATCATCGATTCCCAGGGCTGCGGTTCGGCGTAGCAGCCGAATTCGCGGATGGATTCGACGGTGCGCGAGAGCTGGGTGGTGGTGGCCACGTAGCAGCAGAGGATGCCGCCGGGGACGAGTGCCTTGGAGACGGCCTCCAGGCACTCCCAGGGGGCGAGCATGTCGAGGATCACGCGGTCGACGTCGGTGTCGGACAGGTTGTCCTGGAGGTCGCCCACGGTCAGCTGCCACGCGGGGTGGGGGCCGCCGAAGTAGCGTTCGACGTTGGCCGTGGCGATCTCGGCGAAGTCCGCGCGGCGCTCGTAGCTGTGGAGCATGCCCTGGTCGCCGATGGCGCGCAGCAGGAAGCTGCTCAGGGAGCCGGAGCCCACTCCTGCTTCCACGACGCGGGCGCCGGGGAAGATGTCGGCGAAGGCCAGGATCTGGCCCGCGTCCTTGGGGTAGACCACGGCGGCGCCGCGGGGCATGGACAGGACATAGTCGGGGAGCAGGGGGCGCAGCGCGAGGTACGCGACGTTGCCCGTGGTGCGGACAACACTGCCCTCGGGAGCACCGATCAGCTCGTCGTGCGGGAAGGAACCCTTGTGGGTGTGGAAATTCTTCCCGGCTTCGAGCGTGAACGTGTAGTGGCGGCCCTTGGGGTCGGTGAGCTGAACCTGGTCCCCGACCTCGAAGGGCCCGCGTCGGCGGGCGGCACCGGTCGGTTCGGACATGTGACCAGTGTATTGGGTTCAGGACTGGGGCCGCGCCATGGCCTTCACGAAGGCCTTCTCGACGTCGAGGGTGGACAGGACGCCGTAGATCTCGCCGCCGGTTTCGAGGACGAGGTATTCGCTGGCGGGGGTGGCGCGGAGGTGGTCGAGGAGTTCTTCGCCGGTGAGCTCGGCTGAAACCTTCATGCCGTCGGTGAGGTCCTGGGCGAGGGTGCTGACGGCGACCCAGGGCCGGCGGTGTTCGGGGACGGAGGCGATGGCGGTTTCGCGGACGATGGCGGTGGGGTCGCCGTGGCCGTCGACGACGACGAGGGCGCGGGCTCCGGCTTCGTTGGCGCGGCGGAGGGCTTCGGAGAGGGGGGTGGCGTTCTCGACGGGGATGGCGCGGCGGGTGAGGGCGCGGGCCTGGAGTTCGGGGAGGTGTTCGCGCAGGCGGGCGAGGCGGAGGCTGTTGCCTGCGCCGGTCCAGATGATCGCGGCGAGGATGGCGGCGAGGAGGGCGTCCATGACGGTGTCCATGCCGCCGATCTCCTGGGTGCGGTTGCCGAGGAGCCCGGTGTGGGTGAGGAGGGGGAGGCCGAGGAGGACGGTGACGGCGAGGCCGCGGCCGACCCAGGCTGCGGCGACGGTGCCGGTCATGGGTTTGCCGGTGATGCCCCAGATCACCGCGCGGAGCATGCGGCCTCCGTCGAGGGGGAGGCCGGGCAGGAGGTTGAAGGCGGCGACGAGGAGGTTGGAGATCATGAGGCCGGCCAGGAGGACGCCGGGGACGGTGGCGGGGTCGACGGCCTTCATGCCGAGGTAGAAGAGTCCGGCGAGGACGAGGGAGAGCAGGGGGCCGACGAAGGCGAGGACGAATTCGCGGCCGGGCGTCTCGGATTCCTTCTCGATCTCGGAGACTCCGCCGAAGAACTGGAGCTGGATGCGGCGCACGGGGAGTTTGAAGCGGAGCGCGGCGACGGTGTGGGCGAGTTCGTGGACGAGGACGGAGGCGTAGAAGGCGACGGCGAAGAAGAGGGAGACGAGGTAGCGGGTCGGGCCGAGGTCGGGCAGGACCTGGTCGAGCCGGTCGCCGAAGACCCAGGTGATGAGGGCGGCGACGAGGAACCAGCTGGGCGAGACGTAGACGGGTACGCCGAAGGGGCGGCCCATGAGGATCCCGCCGCCCGGGTCGGAGCGCTTGGCCGTGCGCTCGCCGGTTTCGTCGGTGTCTGCCACGGTTGTCCTTCGTTCGGTGCCGGTGGTTCCAGTGTGGTCCATGTCGTGGGTGCGCCGCTTGGTGCGGTAGCGCGGTGTGATGCTCCGATCATGCAGTGCGAGGGCGCCGGAGTCGATGGTATGCGCGTGCTGTCGGCGGTGGGCCGTAGGGTTTCACGCATGACGACGATCCCCGGTGCCGATCCTTCCCCGGCTGCTGCCCGGCCCACCTCGCTGTCGCCTTCGCGGGCGGGTGATTTCATGCAGTGCCCGCTGCTGTACCGGTTCCGGGTGATCGACAAGCTGCCGGAGAAGCCGAGCGCGGCGGCGACGCGGGGCACTCTGGTGCACGCGGTGCTGGAGCGGCTCTTCGATCATCCGGCGGCGGAGCGGACGGCGCCGGTGGCGAAGGCGTTGGTCCCGGGGCAGTGGGACCGGTTGCTGCGGGCGAAGCCGGAGCTGGCGGAGCTGTTCCCGGAGGGGGACGAGGGTGCGGGCCTGGCGCGGTGGCTGACGGAGGCCGAGGCGCTGGTGGAGCGGTGGTTCACGCTGGAGGACCCGACGCGGCTGGAGCCGGTGGAGCGGGAGTTCTTCGTGGAGACGGAGCTGGAGTCGGGGCTGCGTCTGCGGGGGATCATCGACCGGGTGGACGTGGCGCCGTCGGGTGAGGTGCGGATCGTCGACTACAAGACGGGGAAGGCGCCGCGGCCGGAGTACGCCGAGGGCGCGCTGTTCCAGATGAAGTTCTACGCGCTGGTGGTGTGGCGGCTGAAGCGGGTGGTGCCGCGGCGGCTGCAGCTGGTGTACCTGGGCAGTGGGGACGTGCTGACGTACGACCCGGTGGTGGCGGATCTGGAGCGGGTGGAGCGCAAGCTGCACGCGTTGTGGGAGGCCATCCGTGAGGCGACGGAGACGGGTGACTGGCGGCCGCGGCCGACGAAGCTGTGCGGCTGGTGTGATCATCAGGCGGTGTGTCCGGAGTTCGGGGGRACTCCCCCGGCGTATCCGCTGGTGATCACGCCGAGGCCGGCGGCGGACCGGCCGGCCGATTCCTGATCGTCCGGTCAGGGCACAATGGGCGGGGTCCGCCGATGCCGTCCGACGAATTCGAGGTACACCCCGTGGCGATCCGCGTCCTGCTGGTCGACGACCAGCCACTGCTGCGCACCGGTTTCCGGATGATCCTGGAGGCCGAGCAGGACCTGGTGGTGGTGGGTGAGGCCGGGGACGGTCTGCAGGCGCTGGACCAGGTGCGGGCGCTGCAGCCCGATGTGGTGCTGATGGACATCCGGATGCCGCGGATGGACGGGGTGGAGGCGACGCGGCAGATCACGGGTCCGGAGCGGAACGGGCCGGCGAAGGTGCTGGTGCTGACGACGTTCGACCTGGACGAGTACGTGGTGGAGGCGCTGCGGGCGGGGGCGAGCGGCTTCCTGTTGAAGGACGCCCCGGCGAACGAGCTGGTGCAGGCGATCCGGGTGGTCGCGGGGGGCGAGGCGATGCTGGCGCCGAGCATCACGCGGCGGCTGCTGGACAAGTACGCGGGGCACCTGCCGTCGGGTGAGGAGAGCCTGCCGGACACGCTGGGGACGCTGACGGAGCGCGAGGTGGAGGTGCTCAAGCTGGTGGCCCGGGGGTTGTCGAACGCGGAGATCGCGGCGGACCTGTTCGTGAGCGAGACGACGGTGAAGACGCACGTGGGTCACGTGTTGACGAAGCTGGGGCTGCGGGACCGGGTGCAGGCGGCCGTGTACGCGTACGAGAGCGGGCTGGTGCGTCCGGGCGCCCAGTAGCGGGGCCCGATCGCGAAAGGGCCGGCGGCCGCGTGTGCGGCCGCCCGCCCAGGCCGGTGACGTTCTGGCGGGTGACGGCGTACTGCTTGCCCTGCCAGAGCGGGATGATCGGGAGTTCGTCGGCGACGATGTCCTGGAGACGGGTGTAGTCCGTGTTGGCCGCGGTGCGGTCGGACTTGGTGTTGGTCGCCGGGATGAGGGTCCCGGTGATCTCCTTGTTGTCGTAGTTGTTGTGCAGCACGTTGTCCGGGCCGAAGAACGGCTGCGTGAAGTTGTCGGCGTCCGGGTAGTCGGGGACCCAGCCCTTGACGTAGACGCCGTACTTGCCGTCCTGGATGTCCTTCTCGTACTGCTCGTACTCGACGGACTTCATGTCGGCCTCGAAAAGGCCGCTGTCGTTGAGCTGCTTCGCGATGACCTGGAACTGCTGGTCGGTGGAGGGGCCGTAGCGGGACGGCGTGGAGTACAGGGTGAGCTTGATCTTGCCGGTGATGTTGGCGGCCTTCAGGACCGCCTTGGCCTTCTCGACCTGGGGGCTGCCGCCGTAGCGGTCGAAGAAGGGGGTGGTGTGTCCGGCGATGCCCGCGGGGACGATCGAGTAGAGCGGGGCGGCGGTGCCCGCGTACACGTCCTTGACGAGCGCTTCGCGGTCGATCAGGTAGGCGATGGCCTTGCGGACGGGGAGCTTGCCGACGACGGGGTCGTTGACGTTGAAGACCATGTGCTCGACTTCGGCGCCGGTGCCCTGGACGACGTCGACCTTGTTGTCGCCGGTCTTGACCGAGGCGAGGGCGGCGATGTCCTTGGCGGCGAGACCGCGGAAGGCGAAGTCGACGTCGCCGCTCTCCAGGACCGTCTTGAGGCCGGCCTGGTCGCCGTTGAAGAACTTCAGCGTGACGCCGGTGTTCTTGGCCTTGGCCTTGCCGCTGTAGGCCTCGTTGACGGAGAAGCTGGCGCTCTTCTCGTTGATCGAGTCCAGCTTGTACACGCCGGAGCCGATGGCCTTGCCGTCCGTGCGGAGCTTGTTCGCCGGGTACTCGGCGTGGTCGACGATGGAGCCCGCGCCAGACGCGATCTTGCTGGGGAAGGTCGCGTCGGACGTCTTGAGGCGGAAGACGACGGTCTTCTCGTCGGGGGTGTCGATGCCGGCGATCGAGGACAGCATGACGGCCGGACCGGCGTCGTCGTTGATCTTCAGCGTGCGCTCGAAGGAGAACTTGACGTCCTTCGAGGTGAGGCTGTGGCCGTTGCTGAACTTCAGGCCGGTGCGCAGGACGCACTTGAACTGCTTGCTGTCGGCGCCCTCGAAGGCGCAGGACTGCGCGGCGTCGGGCTCGGGGGTCGTGCCGCCCTTGGGGAAGCTGAGCAGCGACTGGAAGACGTTGTTGAAGAGCAGCCAGGAGCCCGGGTCGTAGCCCGCCGCCGGGTCGGTCGACTTCACCTTGTCGGATATCCCCATGACCACGCCCTTGCCGCTGCCGGCGTTGGCGCCATCGGTCGAACCGCAACCGCTGAGCAGCGCGGCGGCGGTGGCCGCGCCGAGCGGGGCCGCCAACCACTGGTTACGTCTCTTCACGCGAATGTCCTTCACAGTCTTGTCTGGTCGTTGCGCCGGCCTGCGACGTCCGCCGCCGGTTGCTGCCGGGTCTCAGCCGCTGACACCCCGGCCGAGTTCCCACAGCTGGAGGTCGGAGATGGCGTTGACCGACCACTCCACCCCGGTGATCCCGTCGCGTGCGGCGACGTACTGCTTGCCCTGCCACAGGGGCAGGACGGGTACGTCCTCGGCGACGATGTCCTGCATGTCCGCGATCGCGGGTGCGGCGGTGTTGCGGTCGGCCGCGCGCCGGGAGTCGGGGATGAGCCTGGTGCGCACCGTGCTGTTGGCGTACGGCGTGCCCAGGAAGTTGTCGGCCTCCAGGAAGGGGGCGAGGAAGTTGTCGGCGTCCGGGTAGTCGGGGAACCAGCCGAGCCCGTAGGCGGCGTAGTCGCCCTTCTTCTGCGCGGGCCGGAAGTCGGACCAGTCGTTGCCCTGGACGGTGATGTCGAACAGCTGGGTGGAGTTCAGCTGGGTCTTCAGGGCCTCGAACTCGGCGGCGGTGCCGTCGCCGTAGTGGTCCTTGGTGTAGTTCAGGGTGAGCTTGACCGGGGTCTTGATCCCGGCGGCCCTCAGCAGGTCGGCTGCCTTGGCGGTGTTGGCCTCGCCGTACTTGTTGAAGAACGAGTTGACGTGGCCGGTCACCGTGGTGGGGACCAGCGAGTACAGGGGCTGCGCGGCCTTGCCGTAGACCTTGGAGATGACGTTGTTGCGGTCGACGGCGGCGGCGAGGGCCTGGCGTACGGCCTTGTCCTTGACGACCGGGGCGTCGGTGTTGAAGCCGAGGTAGCGGATCTCCAGGCCGGGCAGGGGCACGAGCTTGACGCCCTTGGGCGGCTTCGCGGAGAAGTCGGCGATCTGGGCGGGCGCCAGGGTGCGCGAGACCATGTGGACGGAGCCGTCGGTGAGGGCCTTGCCCATGGAGGCGGAGTCGGCGAAGGTGCGCAGTTCGACCTTGTCGTTCTGCAGCTTGATGTCGCCCTTGTAGTTCGGGTTCTTGGTGAAGACGGCCCGGACGAGGTGGTCGTCCTTGACCTCGGCCTTCATCGTGTAGGGGCCGGAGCCGTCGACGGCGAAGCCGGGGCGGAGCTTCTTGGCCTCGTAGTTCTTCTCGCTGACGATGCCGGCGGCGGGGGTGGAGAGCTTGTACGGGAAGGTCGCGTCGGCGGTCTTCAGGTGGAAGACGACGGTGTCGGCGCCCTTGACCTCGACGGTGTCGAGGGTGGAGAGGAGGGAGGAGGGGCCGTTCTCGTCCTTGATCGCGAGGACGCGGTCGATGGAGAACTTGACGTCCTTGGCGGTGAGCGGGTCGCCGCTCGCGAACTTCAGGCCGGGCCGCAGGACGCAGCGGTAGCTCTCGTTGCCCGTGTCGGTGAAGCGGCAGTCGGACGCGGCTTCGGGGACGGGCTGGCCGCCGCCACGCGGGGTGTGCATCAGCGTCTGGACGGTCTGGCGCAGGACGTTCCAGGCGCCGGCGTCGTAGGCGTAGGCGGGGTCGAAGGGGGCGGGGGCGTAGTCGGCGGCCTCGAACCGGTCGGTGGTACCGACGACGATCGCTCCGGACGCTGCTCCTCCGCCACTCGCGCTGCCGCATGCGGACAGCGCGGGGGTGAGCAGGCCGATCGCGGCCGTCAGCACCATGGTCTTGCGGTTCATGCTGGAAGTACTCCCTCACCCGGCACTTGGTCAAAGCGGCGTAGAGGGCACTTCGCGGCGGTCGCCCGTTCAGGGCGGAACGATCGGGCCGGTGTTTGACGATCGGTCCACGCGGTACCGGCGCAGGGGTGTGCGGCCAGTGCGGCAGAGGTGCGTGCGGAGTGCCCGGATCGACATTAGTGGCCCGGGACGGGATGGCTTGAACCGGCAGGAGTTGGGGCGTAATCGCACGGTGATGGGAGCGGACTGACCGCTTATGCCGGAGTCTTCGCAGATGTGGTCAGGAGATGATCAATCCGGACACATGGGAAGGGCTCGGGGCACTCCGACGGGCCCGTCCCGGTCTCCCCGGGTGACCAAGGTCACCCACTGCAACATTCCCCGGCAGGATGGAATTTCGGCCTCCGGGGGCGGGCGCGGAAGATCCTCTCGTGGGACCGCGACCGCACCCCCGTTCCGTTCGGTACGGAGCGTGCGCGGTCAGTTCAGCGGAGTGATGAGGGACCGCAGGAACGGCAGGTCCACCTCTTCGAGCGAGGCCACCACGGTGCGGCCCGGGGCCGGCTCGATCCGGCCGACGGAGGGCACGGCCACGACGCGGCAGCCGGCGGCCTCGGCGGCCGCGACACCGGTGGGGGTGTCCTCGATGACCGCGCACCGCGAGGGGTGCGCGCCCAGGGTGCTCGCGGCCAGCAGGTACGGGTCGGGGTGCGGCTTGGTGCGCGGGACCTCGTCCCCGGCGACGGTCATGGTGAACCGGTCGCGGCCGAGGGTGAGCAGCACCTGGTCGATGACCCGGCGGTGGGAGGCGGAGACCAGGGCGGTGGGCACGTTGTGCCGGGCCAGCTCGCTCAGCAGCCGCTCGGCGCCGGGCATCAGCGGGACCTGGTCGGCGATGCGGGCCTCGAAGCGCTCGTTGAGCAGCACGCTCAGCTCGGCGAGGCCGATGGCGGCGCCGGTGGCCTCGATGAGGAAGGCCGCGCTGCGGCTCATGGGGCCGCCGACGACGATGTCGCGCCAGGCGTCGTCGAGCCGGTGGCCGAGTTCCCGGAAGATCTCCGCCTCGATCTCCCACCAGAACCCCTCGGTGTCCACGAGGGTGCCGTCCATGTCGAGGAGCACCGCCTGCAGGGCGTGCCCGTCTGCCGTACGGGCGACGGGAGCGGGAACGGTGCTGGTCATGCGTACGCCTCTCGCAGGGGACGACAAGGCCGGTCACCTCGCCGTGGGGGCAACCCCTCGGTAGCAGGTGACCGGCCTGTATGGGACCGACCAGTGTACGCCGGTCCGCGTCAGCGTGCGTTGAAATACTTCGCTTCGGGGTGGTGAATCACGATGGCGTCGGTGGACTGCTCGGGGTGGAGCTGGAACTCCTCCGAGAGGTGGACGCCGATCCGCTCCGGCTGGAGGAGGTCGGCGATCTTCGCCCGGTCCTCCAGGTCGGGGCAGGCGCCGTAGCCGAGGGAGAAGCGGGCCCCCCGGTACTTGAGGTCGAACATGTCCTCCACGGCGGCCGGGTCCTCGCCGCCGAAACCGAGCTCGGCGCGGACGCGGGCGTGCCAGTACTCGGCCATGGCCTCGGCGAGCTGGACGGAGAGGCCGTGCAGCTCCAGGTACTCGCGGTAGGAGTCGGACTCGAACAGCTTGGCCGTGGCCTCGCCGATCTTCGAGCCGACGGTGACCACCTGGAGGCCGACCACGTCGGTCTCGCCGGACTCCTCGGGGCGGAAGAAGTCCGCGAGGCACAGACGGCGGCCGCGGCGCTGGCGCGGGAAGGTGAAGCGGGTCCGCTCGTTGCCCTGCTCGTCGAGGATGATCAGGTCGTCGCCCTTGGAGACGCAGGGGAAGTAGCCGTAGACCACGGCCGCTTCGAGGAGGTTCTCGGTGTGGAGCTTCTCCAGGAGGCCGCGCAGGCGCGGACGGCCCTCGCTCTCGACGAGCTCCTCGTACGTGGCTCCGCCCGCGCGGGCCTGCTTGAGGCCCCACTGGCCCTTGAACAGGGCTCCCTCGTCCAGCCAGGATGCGTAGTCCTTGAGCGGGATGCCCTTGACCACGCGGGTGCCCCAGAAGGGAGGGGTGGGGACCGGGTTGTCGACGGACACGTCGGAAC
This sequence comes from Streptomyces sp. M-16, assembly GCF_052114405.1. Lineage (NCBI taxonomy): Bacteria > Bacillati > Actinomycetota > Actinomycetes > Kitasatosporales > Streptomycetaceae > Streptomyces > Streptomyces sp. M-16. Next base: position 34,599 of record NZ_JBFRER010000093.1, read on the forward strand.
GGCCGCCCGGCTCCTGGGGCTCCTCCACCTGGAGCGCCGGGGTGTCCCGCTTGGCCACGCGGCGCTGCTTCAGCTCGGGCAGCGAGGCGCCGGGGACGCCGCGCTTGACCGCGATGAGGGCGTCCATGAGGCGCAGGCCTTCGAAGGCGTCGCGGGCGTAGCGGACTTCGCCTTCGTAGATTTCGTGGAGGTCCTGTTCGACGTAGGCGCGGGTGAGGGCGGCGCCGCCGAGGATGACGGGGTAGTCGGCGGCCAGCTTGCGCTGGTTGAGCTCTTCCAGGTTCTCCTTCATGATCACGGTGGACTTGACCAGGAGACCGGACATGCCGATGACGTCGGCCTTGTGTTCCTGGGCGGCTTCCAGGATCGCGGAGACCGGCTGCTTGATGCCGATGTTGACGACGTTGTAGCCGTTGTTCGTCAAGATGATGTCGACGAGGTTCTTGCCGATGTCGTGGACGTCACCGCGGACCGTGGCCAGCACGATCGTGCCCTTGCCCTCGTCATCGGTCTTCTCCATGTGCGGCTCCAGATAGGCCACCGCCGTCTTCATCACCTCGGCCGACTGGAGGACGAACGGCAGCTGCATCTGACCGGAACCGAACAGCTCACCGACGACCTTCATGCCCTCCAGGAGGGTGTCGTTGACGATGTCCAGGGCCGGCCTGCTCTCCAGCGCCTCGTCCAGGTCCCGCTCCAGGCCGTTCTTCTCCCCGTCGATGATCCGCCGCTGCAGCCGTTCGTCCAGCGGCAGCGCCAGCAGCTCCTCCGCCCGGCCCGCCTTCAGCGACTTCGTGTTCACCCCCTCGAACAGCGCCATCAGCTTCTGCAGCGGGTCGTAGTCACCCTCACGCCGGTCGTAGATCAGATCCAGGGCAGTGGTGACCTGCTCCTCGTCGAAACGGGCGATCGGCAGGATCTTCGACGCGTGCACGATCGCCGAATCCAGACCCGCCTTCACGCACTCGTCCAGGAACACCGAGTTCAGCAGGACACGGGCGGCCGGATTCAGCCCGAACGAAATGTTCGACAGACCCAGCGTCGTCTGCACGTCCGGGTGACGGCGCTTGAGCTCGCGGATCGACTCGATCGTCGCGATCCCGTCCTTGCGGGACTCCTCCTGCCCCGTGCAGATCGTGAACGTCAGGGTGTCGATGAGGACGTCCGACTCGTTGATGCCCCAGTTCCCCGTCAGATCCGCGATCAGACGCTCCGCGATCGCGACCTTGTGCTCCACCGTGCGGGCCTGGCCCTCCTCGTCGATCGTCAGCGCGATCAGCGCGGCGCCGTGCTCCCGGGCCAGAGCGGTGACCTTCGCGAAACGCGACTGCGGACCGTCACCGTCCTCGTAGTTCACCGAGTTGATGACCGCACGCCCGCCCAGCTTCTCCAGGCCCGCCTGCAGGACCGGGACCTCGGTGGAGTCCAGCACGATGGGCAGCGTCGAGGCCGTCGCGAAACGGCCCGCCAGCTCCTTCATGTCCGCGACCCCGTCACGGCCCACGTAATCCACGCACAGATCCAGCATGTGCGCGCCCTCACGGATCTGGTCCCGGGCCATCTCCACACAGTCGTCCCAGCGGGCCTCCAGCATCGCCTCACGGAACTTCTTCGACCCGTTCGCGTTCGTCCGCTCACCGATCGCCATGTACGCGGTGTCCTGCCGGAACGGCACCGTCTGGTACAGCGAGGACGCACCGGGCTCCGGCCGGGGCTCACGGACGGCCGGACTCAGGCCGCGGACCCGCTCCACCACCTGCCGCAAGTGCTCCGGCGTCGTACCACAGCAGCCACCCACCAGAGAAAGACCGTACTCACGGACGAACGTCTCCTGGGCGTCCGCGAGCTCGGGGGCGGACAGCGGGTAGTGCGCGCCGTTCTTGCCGAGGACGGGCAGGCCGGCGTTGGGCATGCAGGAGAGCGGGATGCGCGCGTTGCGGGCGAGGTAGCGCAGGTGCTCGCTCATCTCGGCGGGGCCGGTGGCGCAGTTCAGGCCGATCATGTCAATGCCGAGCGGCTCCAGCGCGGTGAGCGCGGCGCCGATCTCGGAGCCGAGCAGCATGGTGCCGGTGGTCTCGACGGTCACGGAGCAGATGAGCGGCACGGAGACGCCGAGGGCCTCCATCGCGCGGCGGGCGCCGATGACGGAGGACTTGGTCTGGAGCAGGTCCTGGGTGGTCTCCACCAGGAGGGCGTCCGCGCCGCCGGAGATCAGGCCTTCGGCGTTGATCTGGTAGGCGTCGCGGATCTGCGCGTAGGTGATGTGGCCGAGGGTGGGGAGCTTGGTGCCGGGGCCGATGGAGCCGAGCACCCAGCGCTGCTGTCCGGTCGTGGCGGTGAACTCGTCGGCGACCTCGCGGGCGATCCGGGCACCGGCCTCGGAGAGCTCGAAGTTGCGCTCGGGGATGTCGTACTCGGCGAGGGCGGCGAAGTTCGCGCCGAAGGTGTTGGTCTCGACGCAGTCCACGCCCACCGAGTAGTAGGCCTCGTGGACCGAACGCACGATGTCGGGGCGGGTCACGTTCAGGACCTCGTTGCAGCCTTCGAGCTGCTGGAAGTCCTCCATCGTGGGGTCCTGCGCCTGGAGCATGGTTCCCATGGCTCCGTCGGCGACGACCACGCGGGTCGCGAGCGCCTCTCGGAGGGCATCGGCCCGGGTCTGGGTGTCTGCGGGCGGGTTCGGCAACGAGGCCATGGTTGAGCTCCCTGGGATGCGACGGCTGTCGGCTTTGCACCCCCTCTGTGTCAAGGGTGCACGCGGTCAGGGTAACCGCGCCGCACCGGACCCGGTGCGGTCGTCCCACGTGGCGGACTGCATTCTGTGCGCGGGGCCCGGACGGGGGATGGTGCGGCGCGCGGCGCGCCGGAAGCCGCCCGACCATACACAAGGTCGGCATCGACCGATAGTGTTCAGCATTGTCGAACTACGTCAGCAGGAGGCTGCGCGATGGCACGGAACATCCAGTCGCTCGAACGAGCCGCTGCGATGCTGCGGCTCCTGGCGGGCGGGGAACGCCGGCTGGGTCTCTCGGATGTGGCGTCCTCCCTGGGCCTGGCCAAGGGCACGGCGCACGGGATCCTGCGCACGCTGCAGGCCGAGGGTTTCGTGGAGCAGGACGCGGCCTCGGGCCGCTATCAGCTGGGCGCGGAGCTGCTGCGCCTGGGCAACAGCTACCTGGACGTGCACGAGCTGCGCGCCCGCGCGCTGGTCTGGACGGACGACCTGGCCCGGGCGAGCGGCGAGAGCGTGTACGTGGGGGTGCTGCACAAGAGCGGGGTGCTGATCATGCACCACGTGTTCCGCCCGGACGACAGCCGTCAAGTGCTGGAGGTGGGGGCGATGCAGCCGCTGCACTCCACGGCGCTGGGCAAGGTCCTGTCGGCCTACGACCCCGTGGCGCACACGGAGGCCGTGGAGGCGGAGCGGGAGGCGTTCACCCCCCGTACGGTCACGGACGCCGCGGGTTTCGAGGAGATCCTGGACCTGACGCGGGCGCGGGGCTGGGCCGCGGACGTCGAGGAGACCTGGGAGGGCATCGCCTCGGTGGCGGCGCCGATCCACGACCGGCGGCGGATGCCCGTCGGCGCCGTCGCGGTGGCGGGGGCCGTGGAGCGGGTCTGCGGGGATTCCGGGGAGCCCCGGGCGGCGCTCGTGGCCTCCGTACGGGACTGCGCACGGTCGGTTTCGCGCGACCTCGGAGCGGGCCGGTTCTGAGCTTGACCTGATCCACCTGATCCACCCAGCGGCCACCCTGTGGGCCGTTTGGGTGGATTTTGTCTTTTACCGATCACCCATTGGCCGATTTTGGCTGATCGCACCTAGTGGTAACGATCCGGTTCTTTGACCTGGCCAGCCCTTGACGCGTTCTTCACCCAGGCGGAAAACTGCCGTTCATCGGTCGGCATTGTCGAACACCTACCGGCAATACGCGTTAGGCTATGGCGAGGCCAAGGACCGGTGCARCACTCACCGAGTGCGTGGACCACCGGAGGGACCCGGTGTCCGCCCACCCCTGGACGTAAGACAAAGGAGTCGCGGGTGTCCAGCTCCGACATCTTCATCGGCGAGACCATAGGTACCGCCCTGCTCACTCTGCTCGGTGGTGGCGTCTGCGCCGCCGTCACCCTCAAGAGCTCCAAGGCCCGCAACGCGGGCTGGCTCGCGATCACCTTCGGCTGGGGTTTCGCCGTCCTGATCGCCGCCTACGTCTCCGCACCGCTCTCCGGCGCGCACCTCAACCCGGCGGTCACCGTCGGCATCGCCGTCAAGACCGGCGAGTGGGGCGACGTCCCGGTCTACCTCGCCGGCCAGCTCCTCGGCGCCATGATCGGCGCGGTCCTGATGTGGATCACGTACTACGGCCAGTTCCGTGTGCACCTGTCCGACCCGGAGCACATCCGCGACGCCAAGCTCGGTCCCGAGGACCCGCACCCGCACGACACGGCCGGTCCGGTGCTCGGCATCTTCTCCACGGGCCCCGAGATCCGTAATGTCGTGCAGAACCTCGCGACCGAGATCATCGGTACCGCCGTCCTGGTGCTGGCCATCCTGACCCAGGGCCTCCAGGACGACGGCAAGGGGCTCGGTGTCATCGGCGTCCTGATCACCTCGTTCGTGGTCGTCGGCATCGGCCTCTCGCTGGGCGGTCCGACCGGCTACGCCATCAACCCGGTGCGCGACCTCGGTCCGCGCATCGTCCACGCCCTGCTCCCGCTGCCCAACAAGGGCGGTTCGGACTGGGGGTACTCCTGGATCCCGGTCGTCGGCCCGCTCGTCGGTGCCGCCCTCGCCGGTGGTCTGTACAACATCGCGTTCGCCTGATCAGCATCGGCAAGATCGCAAGATCCGCACCGCCCTCCTGATTCCGCCAACTCTTCAGACCTGCCAGGAGCAGCCACCATGACCAGCAGCACCGGCCCCTTCATCGCCGCGATCGACCAGGGCACCACCTCCTCCCGCTGCATCGTCTTCGACCGCGACGGCCGCATCGTCGCCGTCGACCAGAAGGAGCACGAGCAGATCTTCCCGAAGCCGGGCTGGGTCGAGCACGACGCCACCGAGATCTGGACCAACGTCCAGGAGGTCGTCGCCGGAGCCATCGCCAAGGCCGAGATCACCTCCGCCGACGTCAAGGCGGTCGGCATCACCAACCAGCGCGAGACCACCGTCCTGTGGGACAGGCACACCGGCGAGCCGGTGCACAACGCGCTGGTCTGGCAGGACACCCGCACCGACTCCCTCTGCAAGGAGCTCGGCCGCAACGTCGGCCAGGACCGCTTCCGCCGCGAGACCGGCCTCCCGCTGGCGAGCTACTTCGCGGGTCCGAAGGTCCGCTGGCTGCTCGACAACGTCGAGGGCCTGCGCGAGCGCGCCGAGGCCGGCGACAYCCTCTTCGGCACCATGGACTCGTGGGTCATCTGGAACCTCACGGGCGGCGCCGAGGGCGGTGCGCACGTCACCGACGTCACCAACGCCTCGCGCACCATGCTGATGAACCTGCACACCCTGGCCTGGGACGACAAGATCGCCGAGTCCATGGGCGTCCCGCTCAACGTCCTCCCGGAGATCAAGTCCTCCGCCGAGGTCTACGGCCACGTCAAGGAGGGCGTCCTCGCCGGCGTCCCGGTCGCCTCGGCGCTCGGTGACCAGCAGGCCGCCCTGTTCGGCCAGACCTGTTTCGCCGAGGGCGAGGCCAAGTCCACGTACGGCACCGGCACGTTCATGCTGATGAACACCGGCGACAAGGTCATCAACTCCTACAGCGGCCTGCTGACCACGGTCGGCTACCAGATCGGCGACCAGAAGCCGGTCTACGCCCTGGAGGGCTCCATCGCCGTCACCGGCTCGCTCGTCCAGTGGATGCGCGACCAGATGGGCATGATCAAGACCGCGGCCGAGATCGAGACCCTCGCGCTCTCGGTCGAGGACAACGGCGGCGCGTACTTCGTGCCGGCCTTCTCCGGCCTGTTCGCCCCGTACTGGCGCTCCGACGCCCGCGGTGTGATCGCCGGCCTCACCCGGTACGTCACCAAGGCGCACATCGCCCGTGCCGTCCTGGAGGCCACCGCCTGGCAGACCCGCGAGATCACCGACGCCATGACCAAGGACTCGGGAGTCGAGCTCGCGGCCCTCAAGGTCGACGGCGGCATGACCTCCAACAACCTGCTGATGCAGACCCTCTCCGACTTCGTGGACGCCCCCGTGGTCCGTCCCATGGTCGCGGAGACCACCTGCCTCGGCGCCGCCTACGCCGCCGGCCTGGCCGTCGGCTTCTGGCCCGACACCGACGCCCTGCGCGCCAACTGGCGCCGCGCGGCGGAGTGGACCCCGCGCATGCCCGCCGAGCAGCGGGACCGCGAGTACAAGAGCTGGCTCAAGGCCGTGGAGCGGTCCATGGGCTGGGTCGACGACGAAGACGCCAGCTGACCGCACCAGCTGAGTCAATCGACGAGGAGCTGAAAGAGATATGAGCACCCTGCAGAGCGTTCCCGCCCTGGGTACGCACCCGACCGCCGGTTCGAACCCGAGCCGCGCCGAGACCCGTGAGCAGCTGTCGAAGGCCACCTACGACCTGCTCGTCATCGGCGGTGGCATCCTGGGCACCTCGGTGGCCTGGCACGCCGCGCAGTCGGGTCTGCGGGTCGCCATGGTGGACGCCGGCGACTTCGCCGGCGCCACCTCCTCCGCCTCCTCCAAGCTCGTCCACGGCGGTCTGCGCTACCTGCAGACCGGCGCGGTCAAGCTGGTCGCCGAGAACCACCACGAGCGCCGGGTGCTGGCCAAGGACGTGGCCCCGCACCTGGTCAACCCGCTGACCTTCTACCTGCCCGTGTACAAGGGCGGTCCGGTCGGCGCGGCGAAGCTGGGCGCGGGCGTGTTCGCGTACTCGGCGCTCTCGGCCTTCGGCGACGGGATCGGCAAGGTCATCTCGCCGGCCCGCGCCGTCGCCGACAACCCCGGTCTGAAGACGGACAACCTGAAGGCCGTCGCGGTCTACTACGACCACCAGATGAACGACTCCCGCGTCGCCGTCATGACGGTCCGCGCGGCCGTCGAGTCCGGCGCGGTCGTCCTGAACCACGCCGAGGTCACCGGTCTGCGCATGACGCGCGGCCGGGTCTCCGGCGCCGAGCTCAAGGACCGCCTCGACGGCACCGAGTTCGGGGTCGACGCGCGCGTCGTGCTCAACGCCACCGGCCCGTGGGTGGACCACCTGCGGCGCATGGAAGACAAGCACGCGATGCCGTCGATCCGCCTGTCCAAGGGCGCGCACATCGTCATGAAGCGCAAGTCGCCGTGGAAGGCCGCCATGGCCACCCCGATCGACAAGTACCGCATCACCTTCGCCCTCCCGTGGGAGGACCAGCTGCTCCTCGGTACGACCGACGAGGTCTACGAGGGCGACCCGGCGGACGTGCGCGCCACCGAGTCGGACATCCAGCAGATCCTCGACGAGGCGGCCTTCTCCGTGAAGGACGCCGACCTCGACCGCTCCCTGATGACGTACGCCTTCGCCGGCCTGCGGGTGCTGCCCGGCGGCCCCGGCGGCGTCGAGAAGGCCAAGCGCGAGACGGTGGTCTCCGAGGGCGCGGGCGGCATGCTGTCGGTGGCCGGCGGCAAGTGGACCACGTACCGGCACATCGGCCGTGTGGTCATGGACAAGCTGGCCAAGCTCCCCGGCAGCCCGCTCACCGAGGACATGGAGCCGGTGAAGTCCCTGGTGCGCCGCATCGCGCTGCCCGGCGTCGCCAACCCGAACGCGGTCGCGCACCGGCTGCTGGTGGACCGTGAGCCCGGCACCCGGATGGACCCGCTGACCGCCCGTCACCTGGCCTCGCACTACGGCTCGCTGGCCTTCGACATCGCCCGTCTGGCGAACGAGGACCCGGAGCTGGCCGAGCGGATCCACCCGGACGGTCCCGAGATCTGGGCGCAGGTCGCCTACGCCCGTGACAACGAGTGGGCCGAGACGGTCGACGACGTGCTGCGCCGCCGTACCACCGTGACGGTCCGCGGCCTGGACGACGAGGCCGTACGGACCCGGGTCCAGGAGATGCTGGGCCGCAAGGCATAGCTGTCCCGCAGGTGGGGAAGAGGGGCGGTTCCGAGGGGAACCGCCCCTCTGTCGTGGGCTGTGGCCGGTGCCTCATCAAGGCTTAGGCTGGCCCACGTACGCAAGGGAACTTCGGAAGGAGACCTGGGTGATCGAGCTTGAGGGCGTGCCCGAGCTGATCGACCCGGTCATGGTGGCCGCGTTCGAGGGCTGGAACGACGCGGGTGACGCCGCCTCCGGTGCGGTGGCGCACCTGGACCGGGAGTGGAAGGGCGAGGTCTTCGCGGCGCTGGACGCCGAGGACTACTACGACTTCCAGGTCAACCGGCCGACGGTGTGGCTGGACAACGGGGTAAGGAAGATCACCTGGCCCACGACGCGGCTGTCGGTGGTCCGGATCGGCGGTGCGAAGCCGCGGGACCTGGTGCTGGTGCGGGGCATCGAACCGTCCATGCGGTGGCGGTCGTTCTGCGAGGAGATCCTCGGCTTCGCCGTCGAGCTGGGCGTGGAGATGGTGGTCATCCTGGGCGCGCTGCTCGGGGACACCCCGCACACCCGGCCGGTTCCGGTGAGCGGGGTGACCTCGGACGCGGACCTGGCGCGGACGATGGACCTGGAGGAGACCAAGTACGAGGGTCCGACCGGGATCGTGGGCGTCCTGCAGGAGGCCTGCACCCATGCCGGGATGCCGGCGGTGTCGCTGTGGGCGGCGGTGCCGCACTACGTGTCGCAGCCGCCGAACCCGAAGGCGACGCTGGCGCTGCTGAACCGGCTGGAGGACCTGATCGACATCCGGATCCCGCTGGGCGAACTCCCGGAGGACGCGCGGGCCTGGCAGCTGGGCGTGGACCAACTGGCCGCCGAGGACAGCGAGGTGGCGGAGTACGTCCAGACGCTGGAGGAGGCGCGGGACACCGCCGACCTGCCGGAGGCCTCGGGGGACGCGATCGCGCGGGAGTTCGAGCGGTACCTGAGGCGACGGGATCCGTCGGCGGGTCCGGAGACGGCCGGCGACACGGGCTCCTACTTCCGCGACCTGTCGGGCGGCCCCCGGCCCCCGGCGAAGCCGAAGCCGGACGGCCCGGCGGACCAGGACGGCCCCTCCGGGCCGGACGTCACCGGCGCGGGCGACGAGGGCGGCCCCGAAGGCGGCCCCGAGGACCACGCCTAGCGGCCCCAGCGGCCCCGGGCCGTCCGCTCGGCGTGGTCTCCGTCTTCCGGTGACCCGGCGCCTCGGTGGGCGGTGGAACGCGAGGAGCGCGCCCCCSGCCCCCGGGCGGGGGGGCGCGCCACGCGGACGGCGCGGGTGCGGCCGGGGCGTCCAGGTCCTTCGACAGGGCCTCGCGGACCTCCTCGACGAGGGCGTCCGCCGGCAGGCCGTCCGGCCGGGAGACCGCCGCGCGCCACCGCTCCAGCCGGGCCACGGCCTCGGCGAGGACCTCGTCCGTCCACTCCCAGTCGGCCCGGTAGTGGTGTGCGAGGAGGGCCAGCCGGATGGCGGCCGGGTCGACGCCGGCCCGGCGCAGCGCGGAGACGAAGACCAGATTGCCCTTGGACTTGGACATCTTCTCGCCGTGCAGCGCGACCATGCCCGCGTGGACGTAGGCCTTGGCCATCGGGAACTCGCCCGTCAGGGCCTGCGCGTGCGAGGCGCCCATCTCGTGGTGCGGGAAGGCCAGGTCGGAGCCGCCGCCCTGGATGTCGAAGCCCATGCCCAGGTGGTCCAGGGCGATGGCGACGCACTCGATGTGCCAGCCGGGGCGGCCGCGGCCCAGGGAGCCGCCGTCCCAGCTCGGCTCGCCGGGCCGTGCGGCCATCCACAGCATCGGGTCGAGGGGGTTCTTCTTGCCCGGACGGTCCGGGTCCCCGCCCCGCTCGGCGGACAGCAGCCGCATCGCACGGGCGTCGAGGTTCGAGACCCCGCCGAAGTGCGGATCGGACTCCACGGAGAAGTAGACGTCCCCGTCGAGCTCGTAGGCGGCCCCGGCGTCGCGCAGCCGCTCGACCAGCGGCACGATGCCGGGTATGGCCTCGACGGCGCCGATGTAGTTCCGCGGGGGCAGCATCCGCAGGGCGGTCATGTCCTCGCGGAAGAGGGCGGTCTCGCGTTCCGCGAGCTCGGTCCAGTCGTGGCCGTCGCGCAGCGCCCGCTCCAGGAGCGGGTCGTCCACGTCCGTGACGTTCTGGACGTAGTGAACCTGCCGCTTGTTGTCGAGCCACACGCGCTGCACGAGGTCGAACGCGTTGTAGGTCGCCGCGTGACCGATGTGGGTCGCGTCGTACGGGGTGATCCCGCAGACGTAGATACGGGCGACGGGACCGGGGTCGAGGGTGATCGTCCCCTGGGTCGCGGTGTCGTGGATCTGGAGGTCGCGGCCCTTGCCGGGCAGGGCGGGGACCTCAGAAGCGGGCCAGGCATGCATGCACCGAGCCTAACCGGACGAGTGTTCCGGAAACGAACCGGAGCAGCACTGTTGGCTTGATCGGCCGTCTTGCGGTCTGGCCGGTTCTGTGCGTCGCGGGCCGTGGCCGCTCAGACGGGTGGCCAGGGGATCGCCGGCCACTGTCCGGAGGGCTTCGGGTGCGTCCCGTTGCGCAGCAGCAGGGCCACACGGGCCCGTACGGCGCCCAGCTCGACCGGGGTGATCAGTTCGGCCAGCCGGGTGGCCAGCGGGCCCCCCTCTGCCAGCTGGGCCTCCAGGGAGCCCAGCACCCGCCGGGCCTCGTCGGTGAGGGGCTCCCCCGCCCAGCCCCACAGCAGGGTGCGCAGCTTGTCCTCGGCGTGGAAGGTCACGCCGTGGTCGATGCCGTAGAGCCGGCCGTCGGGGGCGGGCAGCAGGTGACCGCCCTTGCGGTCGCCGTTGTTGATCACCGCGTCGAGTACGGCGAGGCGCCGCAGCCGGGGGTCGTCGGCATGCACCAGCAGGGCGGTGCGGCCCTCCCCCACCTCGGCGAAGGCGACCGGCTTCCAGCCCTCCCCCGCCTCCTCGCCCTCGACGAGCGCGAGGAGACCGGCCTCCGGCGATTCTCCGGCGTCGATCCAGTGCTGGACCATCCCCTCCCCGTACGGGCCCTCGCGCAGGACCGTCGCGGGGACGAGCCCCCACCCGGTCGCCTCGGAGACCAGGTACGCGGCGCGCTCGCGGCGGGCGAGGTTGCCGTCGGGGAAGTCCCACAGCGGGCGCTCGCCCTTGACCGGCTTGTAGACGCAGTCCGCGCTCGCGCCCTCGTGGGCCACCGTGCACAGCAGTACGGCGTTGGAGGCCTCGGCGATGCGGCCGCGGACGGTGAGCTCACCGCGGGTGAGCAGTTCCTCGATCGGGGTCTCGGCGCTCACACCTGGCGCCGGTACCCGTTCTGGCGCGGGCACACGTGTCCCTCGGGGTCGAGCGGCAGACTGCACAGGGGGCACGGGGGGCGGCCCGCGTTGACCACGTCCAGGGCCCGCTTGGCGAAGGCGCGGGCCTGGGCGCCGGAGAGGCGCACGCGCAGCATCGGCGGGCCGTTCTCCTCGTCCTGGAGGAGGCGCTCCTCGGCCTCGGCGAGGTCCTCGTCGGTGCCCGCGTCGAGTTCGACGAGGGCCTGGGCCTCGACGATCATCCGCTGCTCCTCGCCGTCCCAGGCGAGGGCCATGGTGCCGACGCGGAACTCCTCCTCGACGGGGACGTCGAGGGGGGCGGTGTCCGCTGCCTCGGTGGAGGCGACGGCGGGGACGGGCGCGTTTCCGCCGGTGCGCCGGACGACCTCGTCGAGCAGCTCGTCCATCCGCTCGGCCAGTGCGGCGACCTGGGTCTTCTCCAGGGAGACGCTGGTGACCCGGGCTCCCGCGGAGGCCTGCAGGAAGAACGTACGGCGTCCAGGCAGACCGACCGTGCCGGCCACGAAGCGGTCCGGCGGGTCGTAAAGGAACACCTGACGGGGCACGACCGGTCTCCAAGTCTGAGGCAGGGCAGGGCAGGGCCGCGCCCGTGTGGGGGCGCCATGCCACCCTACTGCGCCGTTCGATCAGGCCGCGCCCGCGCCGCCGCCCACGACGGCGTTCCCGCCGTCCTCGGTCGTGGTGTCGGGGGACGGGGCGGTGCGCGGGACGAGGGGCGAGAGGTCCCCGGTGTCGCCGAGGCGCAGCAGGAAGGGCCTGGTGGGGGTGTAGCGGATCGCGGTGACCGAGCAGGGGTCGACGTGGATCCGCTGGAAGAGGTCGAGGTGCATGCCGAGGGCGTCGGCGACGAGGGACTTGATGATGTCGCCGTGGGAGCACATGAGGTAGACGGCGTCGGTGCCGTGCTCCTCGTCGATCCGGGCGTTCCACTCGCGTACGGCGTCCACGGCGCGCGCCTGCATGGCGCGCATGGACTCGCCGCCGGGGAAGGCGGCGGCCGAGGGGTGCTGCTGGACGATCTTCATGAGGGGTTCGTCGGCGAGTTCGGAGAGTTTGCGGCCGGACCAGTCGCCGTAGTGGCATTCGCCGATGCGCTCGTCGGTGTGCAGGGGCAGCGCGGGGCGGGCGGCGAGCAGCGGGGCGAGGGTCTCGTGACAGCGCTGGAGGGGGCTGGTGACGGCGGCCACGAGGGGCACGGCGTGGAGGCGCCCGGGAAGCGCGGCGGCCTGGGCGACGCCGTGGTCGTCCAGGGTCACCCCCGGGGTCCATCCGGCGAGCACGCCCGCGGTGTTGGCGGTGGACCGCCCGTGTCGTACGAGGATCAGCATGGCCATGGGGGAAGCCTATGCCGTGCCGTCGTTGTACGGGTGGGCCCCGGTCGGGGGAGAATGCCCGGCGTGATTGTCGACTGCGCGATGTACCGGAACGGCCGCCGCTCCGCGGCACCAGAGGACTTCTCCGATGCCCTCGACGAGGCGCGGGCCTCGGGTGACGCGTTCGTGTGGGTGGGCATGCACGAGCCGACGGCGAGCGAATTCGATCATGTGAGCCGGGAGTTCGGGCTGCACGCGCTGGCGGTGGAGGACGCGCTGACCGCGCACCAGCGGCCGAAGCTGGAGGTCTACGACGACTCGCTGTTCGTGGTCCTCAAGCCGGTGCTCTACGACGACGACACGGACACGGTGACCACCGGCGAGCTCATGGTCTTCATAGGCGACTCGTTCGTGGTCACCGTCCGGCACGGCGAGGGGGCCGCGCTGGCGGCCGTGCGGCACCGGCTCGAACAGGAGCCGGAGGTGTTGCGGCACGGGCCGACCGCCGTGCTGTACGCCGTGTCCGACGCGGTCGTGGACCACTACATCGAGGTGGCGGCCGAGCTCCAGGCCGACCTGGAGGAGCTGGAGGCGGAGGTGTTCGCGCCGAACGCCTCGGACTCCAAGAACACCGCCGCGCGGATCTACGGCTTCAAGCGGCAGGTGCTGGAGTTCCGCCGGGCGACGAGCCCGCTGCTGCAGCCGATGGACCGGCTCGCCTTCGGGCAGGTGCCGTTCGTGCACGAGCACTCCCAGCCCTTCTTCCGTGACGTCGCCGACCACCTGACGAAGGCCAACGAGTACATCGAGGGCCTGGACCGGCTGCTGTCGGACGCGCTGGCCGCGCACCTGGCGCAGATGGGAGTCCGGCAGAACGACGACATGCGCAAGATCTCCGCCTGGGCCGCCATGGCCGCCGTCCCGACGATGGTCGCGGGGATCTACGGGATGAACTTCGACCACATGCCGGAGCTGCGGCAGGGCTGGGGCTATCCGGCGGTGCTGGCGCTGATGGCGGGCCTGTGCGCGGGCCTGCACCGGCTGTTCAAGCGGCGCGGCTGGCTGTAGCGGCGGCCCCGGCCGGCGGGGTCCGCGGGAAACGGCCTACGCGTGGCCGCGCGCGGTGGCGGGTGTGCCGCCCAGCGCGTCGCGCCGCTCCGGCGGGCGCAGGCCGACCATCCGGTGCCAGCCGCCGAAGCGCTCGTACGCGTACACCCCGCGGATGCCGGCGGCCAGCGCGGCGGTCTTGGGCGCGGGCCAGCGGAGCAGCCGGCCCATGTGGGCCATGACGGCGAGGCTGACGTCCCGGTGGACGGCGATCTCGGCGAGCGCGCTCTCGCGCAGCACCCGCTGGATGGTCCGGCCGTGACCGGCGCGGGCGAGGCGCAGCAGTTCCTCGTGGCAGTAGGCGAGGTGGTTGTCCTCGTCGCCGCTGATCTGGCGGACGGCCTTGCCGATCTCGGGGTGGTCGCCGAAGTGGTTCACCAGCAGGACCATCTGCTCGGAGGCGCGCTGTTCGGTGACGCGGCTGTGCGCGAGGTAGACGACGATGTCCCGTTCGCTCAGCGCTTGCTCGCGGCGCAGCCTGTCGTGCGCGAGGCCGATGCCGCGGCGCTCCAGCAGCATGGTGTAGTCGGTCTCGGGCGGTACGGGGACGGGGGCCAGGCCGCGGTTGCGCAGCAGGGCCCGGAAGATCCGGCCGTGTTTGTCCTCGTCGGCGCCGTGCCGGGTGATCTTGGGTGCGAGGTCGCGCATGCCGTCGGGGACGAGGGCGGCGATCCTGGCGTTCTCCCAGCCACCCTGGGACTCCCCGCTGGCTGCGATGGAGCAGAACAGCTGGAAGGAGTCGTCGTGGCCGACGATCTCCTGGAACAGGCTGCGGGCAGAGAGCATGGAACGAGTCAAATGCGGATCTGCCGGGCGGGCAACCGAGGGCTCGCCCGACTCGGCCGAATGAACGAGCCGCGCGGCGGGGCCCCGGGGCGTAACCC
>NZ_JBFRER010000094.1:0-29283 GCF_052114405.1 Streptomyces sp. M-16
GCCTCGCTGGAACGGGAGGCCGGCGCCGCGCAGGCCGCCGGGGCCGCCGCCGCGACCCGCAGCCTGGGCGGCGAGGGTATCCACTGCGCCTCCTCCAGCGTCTCGGTCGACACCTCCGGGTACGGCCTCGACCTCGGCCAGGAGGCCACTGTCCGGGTCACCGTTGCCTGTACCGCGCCTCTCGGCGAGATCGGGCTGCCCGGGCTCCCCGGATCCCGCACCCTTCGGGCATCGTGGACCAGTCCGATTGATTCCTACCGAGGCCGCCAGTGATCATCGCCCTCACCCGCCGCATCACCGCTCTGCGGGAACGGATCCGCCACGTCGGCGACCGGGGGTCGCTGTCGCCGTTCTACGCGCTGAGTGCCATCGGCATCATCATGATCATGGGGCTGCTGGTCGACGGCGGCGGCGCCCTCAACGCGACGAACAAGGCCACCGGCCTCGCGCAGGAGGCCGCCCGCGCGGCCGGCCAGCAGCTCAACGTCCCTGCCGCTGTCCAGGGCACCGAGATCACGGTGGACCCGGACGCCGCCGTCGCCGCAGCCCAGGACTACCTCGCCGCCCAGAACGTCTCGGGCTCCGTGATCGTCACCGACGGCGGTCAGGGCCTCGAAGTCACCGTCCACGACACCTACACCACTTTGTTCGCCCAGTTCGTGGGTAGGTCGACGATCAGCGTGTCCGGCACGGCACACGCCCGACTGCACACCCAAGCCGGAGGCTGACCGCCCCATGAGCACCCCCCTACGCCTGCTCCGCGCCTTGCTCGGCCTCGCCGTCCTGGCCGCACTCATCGCCGGTATCCCCCTCGTCCTGCTGGCCGTTGGATACCAGCCCACGGACTTCGTCGGCGGATGGGATCTGCTGACCCAGCAGGACGACGGCCGGCTGTTCTTCACGGTGCTCACGACC
The DNA here is from genome assembly GCF_052114405.1 of Streptomyces sp. M-16. NCBI lineage: Bacteria > Bacillati > Actinomycetota > Actinomycetes > Kitasatosporales > Streptomycetaceae > Streptomyces > Streptomyces sp. M-16. The sequence goes on from NZ_JBFRER010000094.1 coordinate 916, forward strand.
ATCGGCTGGATCGGCTGGGCGCTGTTCACCCTCTCCGCCCTCGTCGAGATCGTCGCCCTGTTCCGCGGCCGCAAGGCGAAGCGGATCAAGGGCCTCGGTGGGATGCAGTCCTTCGCCGGCCTCCTCATCGGCGGCCTCGTCCTCATCGCCCCCACCGCTGCCTCGGCCGCCACGACCGGCCCGGCCGTCGCAGCGACTGCCGTGCAGACGGCGGGCACCAGCAGCGCGGCGACGGCCCAAACGGCGGCGGCGGAGCAGGACGCCTGGCCCACCCACACGGTCACTGGGGACTCCGAGCTCCCGTGGGACCTGGCCGAGCAGTACCTGGGCAGCGGACCACGCTGGAAGGACATCGCCGCCCTCAACCCCAGCGTTCCGCAGCTCGCGGCCGGTGACCAGTTCCTGCCCAAGGGCACCGTGATCCGGCTCCCCGCCGACGCCAACATCGCCAAGCCGGCCGCCCCGGCCCCGGCGCCCTCCCAAGCAGCGGCCGAGACGGCGGCGCCCGCGCAGGCCGCCCCCACGGACGCCAAGCCTGCTGCGGCCCAGGCCGAGCATGTCGTCAAGGCCGGTGAAAACCTTTGGGGCATCGCTGACGAGCACGGCGACCCCGAGGACTGGCCGAAGATCTTCGAGGCCAACCGGGGCAAGTCGCTGCCCGGCGGCGGGACGTTCGACAACCCGGACCTGATCGTCCCGGGTCAGGAACTCACTCTCCCCGCCGCAACCGCCCCAGCTCCCGCTCCCGACAGTCGGCCCGCCCCGGACACCAAGACGCCCCCGAAGCCGGACACGGCGAAGGACACCCCCACCCCGGCGGCGCCCGCCCCTGCGCCCTCGACGCCCTCCACGCCCGCGCCTGCCGCCTCCACCCCCAGCATCGCGCCCACCACAGCCGTTCCCGCGCCCGCGCAGGACGGCCAGAAGGCGGACACCGCCCAGCAGCTGCAGGATCCTGACGAGGCCTTGGCCCCCGCTGCCGTCTGGATGGGCGCCGGCGCCCTGGCCGCCGCCCTCATCGGTACGCTCGCCACCCGCCGCATCCTCCAGCAGCGCCGACGCAGGCCCGGCCGCCGCATCCCCATGCCCACCGGCAGCGCCGCCGCTACCGAACAGGGCCTGCGCGCAGCCCAGCACCCCACCGGATTCGACCTCCTCGACGCCGCCCTGCGCACCCTGGCTCTCAACCTCACCGCGGCGGAGCGCGACCTGCCGGTGGTCACCGCCGTCGTCTTGCACGAGCAGAAGGTCGAACTCCACCTCGACCAGGACACCCCGCCGATGAAGCCCTTCGCGGGCACCGCCGGCCGCACTGACCTGTGGACCTGCGCGGCCTCCAGCCCAGACCTCGCCGACCACGACGACCTCCAGGGCGCCGACGCGCCCTACCCGGCCCTGGTCTCCCTGGGCTGGGACGGCGCCGGCCGCCTGGTCCTCGTCGACCTGGAGTACGTCGGCGTCCTCCACCTGGACGGCGACGCCGACCACGCCCGTCACGTCCTGCAAGCCATCGCGGTCGAGCTCGCCAGCACGCCCCTGCCCGGCCACCTGGAGATCACCGCGCTCGCCGACACCGCCCCGGGCCTCGACGACGCGGCCCCCGAGCGCGTCGCCCGCACCGAGGCCCTCGCCGACGCGGTCGCCGACCTGACCAGCCACACCGCCGACCAGCGTCGGGCCCTGGCCGCACTCGGGGCACCCACCCTCCGCACGGCCCGCCTCAGCGAAGACGCCGGCGGCTCCTGGACGCCGCACATCCTCCTCGCTGCCGAGCTCCCTGAAGGGGCTCAGACCGACGCGCTGCTCGACCTGATCACGGCCCAGCCGCGCGTTGCCGGCGCGGTTGTCACGGCCAGCGAGACCGCCGGCCTGGCCCCGGAGGAGGGCTGGACCCTGCACTGCGCAGGACCGGACGAGACCATCGTCCTGCCCGGCTCCGGCCTGCCCATCAAGCTCCAGGGCCTGACCGACCAGCACTTCGCCGACGCGATCGAGCTGCTCACCCTCTCCGCCGCCGACACCGACGTACCCGCCCGCGACGAGTGGCTCGACGGCCTCCTCGATGCCGACGAGCAGGCTGAGCACGACCAGGAGGACGTGGACGAGGACGACCCCTCGGAGGACGCGGAGGAGATCGGCGACGGCGAAGCCACGCAGCCGGAGGCCGGCGCCGACGAGGACGGGCTGCCGGACGAGTACGCCGACATCGAACGGGAGGAGATGGAGACCGAGCACCAGGCCGAGGCCGACACCCCCACCGACAAGACGGATGAGACGGACGAGGCGCCCGTCCCGCCCGCCGTCCACACGGCCGAGGCACCTGACGGTGACGCCGAGCACGACACCAGTGGTCCCACAATCGCTGACCTCTTCAATCCGCCGGCCGCTCCCGGTCCGGCCCCGGCAACTGCTGCGCCTGAAGCAGCCCCCGTGCTGACCAAGCCAGCAGCCGCCCCGGCCGAGGAAGTCCCGGCGGCCGAGCCCCCCGTCCCGGGCCCCCTCCTCGTCCCTGCCCCGGTATTGGTGCCCGCCCCGACTCGTGCCGCTGACGATGCCGCCGACGCCGCGGTCACCACGCCTACGGTGCTCTTGCTCGGGCGGGTGGTCATCGAGGGCGCCGCGGGCCGGATCGACTCCAACCGGCAGAGCGCCGCAGTCGAACTCGTCTCCTACCTCGCGCTCAACCCGGGCGCCGATCACCACGCCATCGACGACGCCCTCTGGCCGGGCCGTCTGGTCAACAAGCAGATGCGCAACGCCGTCATCAGCCGCACCCGCTCCTGGCTCGGCAAGGACGCCGACGGCGAGGCGTTCTTCCCGCGGGTCCAGGACACCGGCGACAGCCGCTACCGCCTCGCCCAGGCCGTCACCTGCGACTGGAAGACTTTCCAGAACTTCGCTCGCACCGGGCTCGCCCGCCACGACGAAGACGGCGAACTCGCCCTGCGCCGGGCCCTCGCGCTCGTCCGCGGCCGGCCCTTCGCCGCGATCGACCCCCAGCGCTACGCCTGGGCCGAGCCGGCCGTCCAGGAGATGGTCTCGGCCATCGCCGACGTCGCCTACGAGCTGTCCACCCGCCGCCGAGAGGCCGCCGACTACGCCGGCGCGCTCTGGGCCGCGCACCAGGGCCTTCTCGCTGCCGAGGAGAACGAGCTCCTTCACCGGCAAGTCTTCCTGGCCCACCACGCCGCCGGGGACGTTGACGCACTCCGTGAGGCCGCCGCGCGGTTGACCCGGATCAACGAGGGCTTGGGCGGGGGAGTGGATATGGAGGCGGAAACGGCACAGTTGCTGAGCACGCTGCTGCCGAAGCCGGTCATCCGGCGCTGACAGTCGGCCGACTGGCATCACCGTGCAGGAAGGCCCGGATTTCCCCCGCAGCGGGGGAAATCCGGGCCTTGGCTGTTCTGGGTCTGATCGGGCCGTAGGGCCGTGTGGCGCTGGAGCGGGGCTGGGGCCTTGCCGTCAGGTGCTGGCGTTGCCGTGGTTGTCGATCAGGGGAACGAGGACGCGGACACGTTCGTGCAGGTCGCCGACCCCCGTAGCCGGTACGCCGGCCAGGACCTGGTCGAGGCGGGCGAGGCGGGCGCGTGACGTCGAGCGCAGCCGGGCGGCGGGGACACGGGCGAGGACATCCAGGGCCCGCTGAGCCGCGTCAGTGGGCTGGGTGGGCGCCTCGGCCTGCGCGAGGACCAGGGTGGCCGCGGCCCAGCCGGGGGTGGCCACGGCAGTGGACGCGATGGACGTTTCGGCAGCGGAGCGCGCGCGGTTGTGGTGGCCGAGGGCGATGGCGGACTCGGCCTGGTGGAGGGTGTACTCGGCGGCGTCGAACCCGAACCGGCCCGGGGCGAACCCCACGGGATCGGTTTCGAGTTCGCGGGCGGCCGCGGCAAGCGCCGTGTCGGCCTCCTGCTCTCGTCCGAGTCCGGCGAGGGAGGTCAGCTGTGCCCAGGCGTGTGCCTGGGCTTTCGGCAGGCCTGCGGGGGCGTGGGCGACGGCCCGCTCGGCGTAGGCCAGGGCGTTCTCGTAGCGGTTCTCGGCGCGGGCGACCATGCTCTGCGCTCCCAGGGCCCAGGCGGTCAGCCGTGCGTCGTCGGTGCGGGTGCCGTAGGCGGTGGCGGTGGCCAGGTGGGCGCGCGCGCCGGTGTGGTCGTCGAGGTGGAAGGCCAGGTTGCCCATCAGGGCCGAGAGCCAGCCGACGTTGCGGTGCAGTCCGCCCGCGACCTGCTCGTGGACGTGGCCGGTGACCAGGCAGTCGGTGAGCAGGCCGCGGGCGGCCCGTACTTCCTCGAAGAGGAGGTACGGGGGGTGCTTGGGATAGGTGAGGGCGTAGTGCTCGACGGCCGCCTCCGCCAGCTCGGTGACCTCAGCGCTGCCGTGGGGATCGGCGAGAAGGGCGAGCTGGAGGGATTCGCGGACGGCCGGAAGGCCGGCGGCTGTGGTCATGTGCACCACCATTTCCCGTGCGCCAGCGCTGCACGTGTCGGTCTCGGGCCGACCGTACCGGATCACGGTGGACAACTCGCGCTCCGGAAAGACTTGTTCGGTCAAGCCCAGGCCGAGCTGGGCGGGGGTGGCACCGTAGGCGCGGCAGAGCATGACCGTGTACTCGCGGTCGGGGCGCTCGCGGGGGTCGTGTTCCCACCGGCACAGCATCGGGTCGGACAGGCTGCGCGGTAACAGCCCGTCGGCGACGTACAGGGCCTTGACCTGGGTGATGGTCTCGGAGCGGGACCAGCCCAGTGCGAGCCGCCAGGCCTCCAGCTGCTGTACCTCGGGCAGGGCGCGGCGGATCTCGGCGGCGGTCTGTTCAGTGTCGAGGCGTTCGCGCTGGCAGCGCATCCGGATGCCGGCTGCCTCTTTCTTGATGGTGGCGCGGCGTGAGCGGGTGATGGCGGTGGCCATGGGCACCCCCGGCGGGAGCGGGATATCGGGACAGCAACCGTAGCCCACCCCTGTGACAGGGCGACACCACTCCGTCACTGCCCGTCCAGCGCATTGCGGGAACCCCGCAATGTCCCCTCGTCCCACTGGCAATGACGCCGGGTCAGGTGCGGGCTGACTCTGGTGAGGCGAGCCCGACCGGGCAGCGATCCCGAGGACGAAGGGGGGTGACCCCGTCATGTCCTACGACCACTGATCACCCGCGTGTCCCCCGTGACAGGGGTCCGGGCCCGGCCTCAACGCCGGGCCCGGGCTCCTGCGCCACCCCGCCCCGAGATCACCTGGAGACGCTCGTGCTGCCGGTGCTGACCTACGACCCCCTCGACCCCGCCACCGTCAACAACCCCTACCCGGCCTTGGCCGCCCTGCGCGAGCAGGCCCCCGTCTCCTGGCACGACGGCATGTCCTCGTGGCTGGTCACCCGGTACGCCGACTGCACGGCCGTCCTGCGCGAGCACACCGTCTTCGCCCGCGACCGGCGCCGCACCGGCGCCACCGTGCCCGAGGCGAGCCTGAGCGTGCAGTCCCTGGACCCGCCCGACCAGGCCGGCGTGCGCTCGGCCTTCATGAACGCCCTGCGCGCCCAGGACCTGCCCGACCTGGAGGCCCGCGCCCGCGACCGAGCCACCGCCCTCCTGCGCGAGGCGGCCGAGCTGCCGTCGTTCGACGTCATGGCCGAGCTCGCCGCCCCGCTGTCCCTGTCGGTGGTCTGCGACCTCCTCGGCGTGAACGAGCCGCCGCTGGCCGAGTTCACCGCCGCCTCCGACGCGATCATGCGCAGCATGGACGGCGGCCTCGACCCCACCCGCATCGAGCCGGGCCGGCGGGCACGCGAGGAACTGACCAGCCTCGTCGACTCCTGGTTCACCGAAACCGGCCGCCCCGGCGGCCTCCTCGCCCACGTCCGCGCCCACACGCCGACCGGCGCCAACCCGGCCGAGGAGCGGTTCATCCGCAACACCGCGAGGGTGATGTTCCAGGGCGGCTACAGCACCATGACCGCCGCCCTGGGCAACGCCCTGCACACCCTCACCCGCCAACCAGACGCCCAGCACCGGCTGCGCTCGGAGCCGCAGGTCGTGCCCTGGGCGGCCGAGGAACTCGTCCGATTCGACGGGCCCGTCCAAGGAACCAGCCGCACCGCCACCCACACCACCACGATCGCCGGCGTCCCGATCCCGGCCGGCGACACCGTGGTGCTGCTCTTCGCCGCCGCCAACCGCGACCCCGCCCGCTTCCCGACCCCCGACCAGCTGCTCCTGGACCGCCGCGACAACCGGCACCTCGGCTACGGCTGGGGCACCCACTCCTGCATCGGCACCCGCGCCGCCCAGGCCTGCCTGCGCGCCGCCCTCGACGCCCTGCGCACCCACTCCACGCCGCTCCGGCCGGCGGGCACCGCCCGCAGGCAGCCGTCGGCCACGATGCGCACCTTCGCCGTCCTCCCCGCCACCCTCCACCCCTGACAGCCGGCCCTCGCCGCCGCCCTTCTGCCCGGAGATCCCCTTGCGCATCCTGATCGGCAACCACATCGACCCCGCGATCCGTGCCCGTACGGACATGCGGGCCTGGACCCAGCGCCTGGCCTGGTTCGCCCGCCCCGGCGACGTCCTGATCCTGTGCACCGAACCCGACCCCGCGTTCCTCGACTACGCCCTCGCGCTCACCGGCACCGGACCAGGCGAGGTCACCGTGCTGACCTCCCCGCCCGGCCGCCACAACGGGATGCTCCTGGACCCCGAAGCGCTCACCGACCCCGCCTTCCTCGACCAGGTCCGCGCCGCGCTGCGCCCGGCCGGCGGCCCGCAGGCCGTCGGCGAGATCTTCGCCCTGTGGCCCTCGGCCTCCGTCGCCCGCTTCGCCACCGCCCTGGGACTCGCCGACCGGATGCCCGGGCTGGCCTACTTCGCGCAGGGCGGCGCCGAGATCGGCAACAACAAGGCCAACTTCCGGGCCATCGCCGCAGCGGCCGGCGTCCCCACCGTCCCCGGGGAGGTCTGCCGCTCCCGCGAGGAAGCCGCCGCCGCCACGCACCGGCTCCTGGCCCAGGCAGAAGCGCTGGTCGTCCAGCAGGCCCACAACGGCGCCGGCGTCGGCAACCAGATTCTCCTGGGCCCCGGCAGCAGCCTGGCCACCGACCACGTCGGCGCCCGCCACCTGCACCGCCTCGCCCCCGGCCCGGCCGGCGTCACCGCCTACTGGCAGGACCGCTGGGACTGGGCGTCCGCCGACGGCCGCCACCCCGTCGTCGTCGCCGCGTTCGCCCCCGGCGCCGAGGCGGTGTACTCCGAGCACTTCACCGACGACTGCGGTACCTGCCCGACCGAGCAGGGCCGCCTGCACTACGTCGGCCGCCGCCTCTCCCACCAGACCGTCCCGCTCCAGGGCCTCAGTCCGCTGGTGCACGCCCGCCTGGTCGACAACGGCGCCCGCCTCGCCGAGGCCTACCGCGCGCTCGGCTACCGCGGCCACCTGTCCGCCGACGCCATCACCACCCCCGACGGCCAGCTGTACTTCACCGAGGTCAACGCCCAGGTCTCCGGAAGCCTGCACATCTACAAGGTCATCGCCCACCGGATCGTCAGCACCGCGGACCACCCGGCCCGCGCGGTCGTCGAGTACCACGTCCCCCCGACCTGGCACGTCCCCGACGCCGACGCCTTCCACCAGGCCCTGGCCGACCTCGACCTGGCCTGGAACCCCGCCACCCGGACCGGAGTGATCGTCTCCATGCCCATCACCCCCGGCCCGGACGGCGCGCAGTTCGTCTTCTGCCTCGCCTACGACCCCAAGACCGGCCACGAGAAACCCTTCGCCCGGCTCGACGCCCGCTTCGCCACCCGCCCCGCCGCCACCTTCGACCCCGCCGACCACGTCGGCGCCCCCGTCACCGCCTTCTCCTCCTGAACGGAGCCCGCCCCATGCCCAGCACACCCCTGCCGCCCGCAGCCGCCCGCCTGAACCGCTCCCTGGACGCCGCCCGGCTGGCCGCCGACCTCACCCAGGTGACCGCCCACACCTGGGACCTCCAGCAGGGCCGCGCCCCGGACGGACTGCTCGGCGCCGTCACCGACATCGACTGGCGGGTCCTGCCGCTGATCGCACCGAACGGCGACGCGGACCGCACCGACCCCGGCGGCCCCGGCCCCGACACCTACGCCCCCACCGCCTGGCTGGACCGCATGCCCTACCTCGCCGAGGTCCTCGCCGCCATCCCGGCCCCGCTGAACGCCGCCCGCCTCATGGCGCTCGGACCGAACGCGGTCGGCGAGCGGCACAGCGACCCCAAGTACAGCCTGGCCCGCGGCTGCGCCCGCCTCCACATCCCCCTGACCACCAACCCCGACGCCGTCCTCTACCTCGACGGCACCGAGCACACCTGGCAGCCCGGCCAGTTCTGGTACGGCGACTTCTCCCGCGAGCACGCCGTCCGCAACCTCGGCACCACCACCCGCGTCCACGCCGTCATCGACACGCTGTTCACCATCGAGCTCGCCGCGCTCTTCCCGGCCGCCTGGCAGGAACAGCTGGCCGACGCCGACGCGCTCATCAACCACCCCACCCCGCTGGACAGGACCATTCCCGCCGGCCTGCCCCGCCCCCTGCACCTCCCGGCCGGCTTCACCGACTTCAGCCGAGACCAGCCCCTCGACGGCGACCCGACGCCCGCGGAGCTCGACCACACCGCCGACCACCTCACGCTCACCACCGCCGAGCGGACCTTCGCGCTGCTGCCCGCCGGCCCGGGGGAGTGGCGCTTCAGCGCCTGGAGCGAGGCCCGCACCCTCGCCCCCACACCGGACGGCGGAGCCGTCCTGCACGCCCGCCACGGCCGCACCCACACCCACCGCACCCTCACCGCCGCCACGGCCTGACCACGCGAGACGAAGGACCCTCACCCATGCGCCTGAGCAGCCACGACGACTTCACCCGCCTGCGCGAGATCATCGTCGGATCCGCTACCAACTACACCGGCCACGACCGCGACGTCTCCTTCGAGCTGTTCCACCACGAGAACCTCACCGGCTTCCGCTCCGACTGGGCCTACCCCCGCCTCGTCACCCCCACCGAAGCCGGCGCGCGGCCGGAGCAGTGGGCCATCAACCGCCGCTACGCCGAGGAACTCGCCGAGGACGTCGAAGACCTCGCCCAGGTCCTGGCCGACCTCGGCATCACCGTCCACCGGCCGATCCCCCTGCCCGCCGACCCGGCGCCGATCGCCGGCCTGGGCTGGAGCGCCCCGCCGGTGCCCGCCCTGAACATCCGCGACAACACCCTGATCCTCGGCGACGAGATCATCGAGACCCCGCCCGCGATCCGCGCCCGCTACCTGGAAACCCGCCTCCTCGCCCAGGTGTTCACCGGCTACTGGCAGGCCGGCGCCCGCTGGACCACGATGCCGCGCCCCACCCTCACCGACGCCAGCTTCGACCTCTCCTACGCCCGCGACACCACCACCACCCTCGGAGGCCCCACCGAGCCGATCGACGACCCGCAGCCCAGCCCGTACGACGTCGGCTACGAGATGATGCTCGACGGCGCCCAGGTCCTGCGCCTCGGCAAGGACCTCGTGGTCAACATCGCCCAGGCCAACCACGCCCGCGGCGTGGAATGGCTGGAGCGCCACCTGGCCGGCCGCTACCGCATCCACCGCGTGTACCGCATGGCCGACAACCACATCGACTCCATGCTCCTCGCCCTGCGGCCGGGGGTGTTCCTGGCCCGGCACGACGGCATCCGCGACATGCTCCCCGAACCGCTGCAGAGCTGGAAGTTCATCGTCCCGCCCCAGCCGGACGCCGGAGCCTTCCCCGCCTACGGCGACGCCGACCTCGTCCTGACCAGCCCCTACATCGACCTCAACGTCCTGTCCGTCGACCCGGACACCGTCCTGGTCAACGCCGACTGCACCGGACTGATCAAGACCCTCGAAGCCGAGCACTTCACCGTCGTCCCCGTACAACACCGCCACCGCAGGCTCTTCGGCGGCGGCTTCCACTGCTTCACCCTCGACACCCGCCGAGACGGCGCCTGCGAGGACTACCTCACGTGAACCGTCCCGTCCTGCTCCTGGAGGCGGCCGGCCCCGAGTCCGGGCACCTGGCCCGGACCGCGGCCGCCTCCGGCCGCTCCGTCCACACCGTCACCACCACCGAGGCCCTGGCCGGCTACAGCCCGGCCCTGCGCGGCCTGCTGGCCGGCACCTTCACCACCGACCTGGGCAACCCGCAGCAGGCCCTCGCCGACACCGTCGCCTACGCCCGCCGCATCAACGCCGCCGCCGTCCTGACCACGAACGAGTACCTCACCCCGCTGGCCGCCCACACCTGCGCCCTGCTGGACCTGCCCGGCAACGACCCCGCCGCCGCGCACGCGGCCCGCGACAAGGCCGCCATGGCCACCGCCTTCACCACCGCAGGTGTCACCGCGCCCCGCACCCACACCATTGCCACCCCGGCCATGCTGCGCGCCCGCTTCCTACGACCCGGCATGCGGCTCCCCGTCATCGTCAAGCCGGCGGACGCCGCCGGATCCCAGGGCGTCACCGTCGTGGCCCGCCTCCAGGACGCGGACACCGCCTGGCGGCACGCCCACACCGCGCCGGGCATGTACGGGGGTTCGGCGGGCCGGACGGTGCTGCTCCAGCAGTACATTCCCGGGCGGGAGTACAGCGTCGAGTCGCTCACGCAGCACGGGCGGACCACCCACCTGGCCATCACCGCCAAGACCACCACCCGCGGCACCCACCGGGTCGAACTCGCCCACACCCTGCCGGCCCAGCTCCCGCCCGCGGTGGAACAGGCCATCCACCAGGAGACGGCGAAGGCGGTGCGCGCCGTCGGCATCCGCAACGGCGCGTCCCACACCGAGGTCATCGTCACCCCCACCGGCCGCCCGTACGTCATCGAGACCGCGGCCCGCATCGGCGCCGGCCACATCGGTGACCTCCTCCACCACGCTCTCGGCATCAACCCCTGGACCGCCCTTCTGGACATCGCCCTCGGCCGCCCCGCCCGCCTCACCCCCGGCCGACGCCACCACGCCACCGTCCGCTTCCTCACCAGCCCGGCCGCCGGCCGCCTCACCGCCGTCACCGGCCTGCCCCGGCCCGGCCCGGACACCCCCCTCGTCCGGCTCCGTGTCCGCCCCGGCGACCCGGTCGGCCCCGCCCACACCAACGCCGGACGGCTCGGCAGCCTCATCGTCGTCAGCCCCGACGCCCGCACCACGGCGGCCCGTGCCGCCCAACTCCTCGACGACATCCGCGTCGAGGTCGAACCCCATTCCGCCTGAACACCGAAAGGGGCGCCCACCCAGGTCCATGGGTGGCGCCCCTTTCGGTGTGCCCGAGGTCAGATCAGCGCGGCGAGCTCCTCGGCCACCGCCCGGTACGAGTCCGCGACACCGGCCTCGTTTCCGAGCCGGTGACGTTCCAGGCGCAGCGCGCCGAGATGGCGCACCTCGTACACCCGCCGCCGCCACACGCTGTTCTCGGTCTCCTCCGCTCGGCCGTAGGAGTCGAAGAACGCGGTGCGGGCGTCCTGCTTCGCGCGGGCCATCCGCATCGTCCAGTCCGCCTCCGGATCCCCCCACCAGGTGCGGTCCATGTCCAGGACCCCGCAGATCGTCGGGACGGGGGCGGGTGCGAGCATCGTGTTCACCGTCCACAGGTCACCGGTCAGCAGCCGCGGCACCGTCACCTCGTCCAGGAGCTGCGCGCCGACCTGGGCGGCGTCGGCGGCCTTTCGCAGGTCGGCCGCGTCCAGGCCGCAGCTCTCGACGTCCTCGGCGATCAGGTGCAGTGACGCGACGACGGCCTCGCTCCACCGCGCGTGGCCGGGGCCTCCCACCGGGCCGAACCAGGGCCCGGCGACCGCGTGCACCGATGCGGTGATCTGTCCCATCTGCCGGAAGAAAGCCGTGTGGGTCTCCTTCGGGTAGGAGCCGAGCAGCTCCGGTGCCGGGGTCCCGGGCAGAAAGGACTGGATCATCCAGTCCCGCCCGATGACGGACTGCGTGAAGTCGGCCGCCAGGACGTGCGGCATCAGGTCGGCGATCGGCGCGAGCCACGGCACCGACGCGTACTCCGCGCGCATCAGCTCCCGCTCGGAATGGAACTGGCGAGCCGGTTCCGGCGCCACCCGCAGCACGACCGGCTCCGCGCGGCCGGCCAGATCGATGCGGTAGGTGGTGTTGTACATGCCGCCGCCCAGCTCCGTCGCGGAACGGACCTCGGCGCCGGGCCCGAAGGCGCGCTCGGCGACCGCCTGGATCTGGCGGCCGGTCAGGCCCTGCTGAAACGCGTTGGCGGTCCGCTCGATGACGTGGAGTTCCACGGGACTTCCTTCCGGGCTGTGAGGACTTCGAGGGGGCGGGGCGGGAGTCTGCTGGTCAGGCCTTGCGGTTGCGGGGGCGGCCGTTGCGCTCCAGCACGACACCGAGCTGCGAGGGCTGCATCGCGGCGGCGATGCCGATGGCCCGGCGGTTGGCGTGCGGGCTGGTGGCGTCGGCCGCCGCGATGTGACGCTCGCGGGACAGCATCAGGTGGGTGATGAGCCGACTCAGCAGGCTAGTGGAGGCGAGGAGCTCGTCGAAGTCCTCGGCCTTGGGGTCGGTGATGTCCGGGCTGTTGGTGAGGCCGTCGTACACGGCGAGGACGATGTCGTCGGGGAGGTCGACGATCTGGGACCCGCCGGAAGCCGCGGGAAGGTCGAACGTGATCCGCATGGTCATGAATCCTCCATAAGATGCCTCGATGTAGGAAAACCTACACTCGTAGGAATTCCTACACAAGGGGTGTGGTGGTCAACTCCACGAAGTTCACCGGGCAGGGGTGTGATCGGTCCCGCCTGCCGATCGGTTGCGCTCCGGTCACAGGGTCCCGCGCTCCGGGTACACCGATACGCGTTCCGCCGCGTAGGTGCCGTCCGGCAGCACCGCGTCGGTCAGTTCGAACTGCTCCCGCTTCCCCGCCGGGCCGGTCCAGGTGATCCGGACGCCGGCGGGGCGGCTGCTGGGCCAGTGGACCGGCTGGCCGTCGGCGGCCCGGGCCCCGAGCAGCGTGTAGGTGCGGACCTGCCGCGCGGTCTCGGTGGCCGGAGTCTCTCCGGGGGTGGTCGGGGTCCGGCGCCGGCGGAGCCAGCCCCAGGCTGCGGCCCCCGCCAGTAGCGTGAGGCCGCCCAGGGTCTCCGCAGTCCAGCCGGTGAGCACGTCGGTGAGCATGTCGGTGTCCTTCTCTGTGTGATGACGGGCGGAGCGTGAAGAGGCCGCGCCGCTGACGTCGGGTCCTGGGCGGCACAGTGCGGGAGTGGGTAGTTAGCCCCGCAACCCCTGCCGGTCGTCGCCTTGTTGAGCCTCCCGCCCGCGGGCGTGAGGCCGGTACCCCCTGAAGTCCGGCAACCCGATGCAACTGATGCAAGATCAACTGCGGAGGGTGGGGCGGCGACCTGCTGCACGCCATTTGAGCGGGAGGACCGAGCGGTGACCTGGCGGAGGTAGGGGGGCTCTATACGAGGGGCGCCACTACGTCATGGCGTGGGCATCCGGCTTCCGTTCCACGGGCTGTCACCGGATGAGGTGATTGCCCTGCCGGGTCCGCGAGAGGCGCCGGTACCTTCCCGTGCATGTCCACTGACACCCCGAGCCCTGCGGACCAGCTACTGATTGACCACGCGTTCCGGCACGGCTTCGCCGTGACCGCGAAGATGCTGGAGGTCTGGAGGAGCCGCCGGCTGCTGCCGGGCAACATCTCCGGCGGAGGCCTGGGCCGCGGCAAAGGCAGCACCTCCAGGCCGACGCCGGAGAGCTTCGACCTCGTCCTCGGCCTCGCCCGTCACGGCGGCCGGGGTAAGCGGCCCCACGACGTGGCACTGCTCCTGTTCGGCGAGGGGCTCCCGGTACCGGAGCAGACGGTACGGGCCGCCTTCACCGCAGCCGTGAACACTCTCACCGTCCCCGGCGACGACGAACGGGACACCGACCCGGAAGAGCGGCTCGACGCCCTCGCCGACCACATCGCGGACGCCGGCCCGACCGTCACCCTGGTCCCGGCCCGGGCCCGGCGGATCGACGAAGGCATCGCCCGCCTCGTCCGCGCCGCCGGACACACCTGGCCCCCCGCCGAGCTCGCTGCCCTCGACGCGAACCCCGGCACGCCCACGGCCACACCCAGGGACGCCGCGCTGGCCGCGGCCGCCGCCGCCATCAACGGGACGATGTCCCTGGAGGACATCGGTGACCTGCTCCGCGCGATGAACCCCACCGCGGTGGCCAACCCGATCGCGTCCCTCGTCGAGACCACCCGCAAGGACGTCCCCGAGTTCGCCGACGCGGTCCTCACCGACGACAACCAGCTGGCCCTCGGCCCCGTGCGGGACGCCCGCGATCATCTGCGCGACCTAGCCGCCGCAGTTCCCCTTCAGGACCTCGCGCGGGCCTGGAAGACCGCCGAGGGCGTACGGCAGTGGGCCCTGGACCTCTGCGGCCGGGCCGAGGAAGAAGTCGCCAGCGGGCAGCTGGGCGAAGCGACCGTGGAGTGGATGAACGGCCGCTACGCGATGGCCGGCCTGGCCGTGCTCAGCACGCTGAAGGAGCGCGACTGGCCACCCACCCAGCACGCCCTCGACACCTTGGTCCTCCTCTACCAGCTCGGGGAGTACCGGCGGCTCGACCGCCTCGTGCCCGGCTGCCAATGGCACCTCCTCGCCACCGAGGGGCTGCTGCCGCCGCCCACCCGCGAGCTGCTCCAGGACCTCATCAACCGGCACGCGCCCGGTGCCGGGGCGGGGGTCGATGTCAGACCAGCCTCGTAGCGTCGATGACGAGGGCCCGGACCGGACGGGCCCCCGGAGGACCGAAGGAGCGGGCCATGGGCGAGATCAGTATCGAGCGGCAGCACCTTGACCGGCTGCTAGCCGACAGTGCGAGCACATACGGAGCCCCCTACCAGCGGGCCTTCGCCGAACTCGCCGAAACGCATCGAGGCCGGCCCCTCGCCGAGATCCTTCCGCTGCTGCGCCGCGCCGCCGACGAAGCGCTGCTCGGCTTCACGGACGCGGACCTGCGCGAGCAGGCCCAGGCCATCAGCACAGGGGAGCCCTACGTCCTGCGCGTGACGGTGGCCTGACCCCAGGACCGTATCGGCTGGCCACGGGAACGCGTCCGCCCGTCGCTGCTGCAGTCGCCGGCGCGGCAGACCCGGCCCGCCCGCTGGGAGGAGGCCAGCCGGGACGGTCGTCTGCCAGGCCTGGGGCATCGACCGTACGGCCAGCAGGCCTCAACGGGCCGAGCCAGGGAGGGAGGGGGAGGGCGCGAAGTGCAGCTTCTGGGGGCCCTTCCCGTCGCCCTTCCAGTCGAGGAACACGATCACGTCGGTGAAGAGGCGCTCGCGGCTTGGCCAGTGCGAGGAGTAGGACGCGGGAGTGATGGACCCGTCCTTCGCCTTGTTCAGGCGCTGGGCCAGATCGGTGCGCCGCGTCACCGCCACACCGCCCCCCTCGATCATCGCGGTCACCTCGGCGTTCGTGCCGGTGGCGTTGAAGATGGAACCCGCCTGGCTGGAGGATTCGGGGAGGTCCCAGGAGATCGTCGCCCAGTGCCGGATGTTCGCCCCGGACTCGGTCACGCACGCCTTGACGGTGAAGTCCCAGTTGTCGGGCCAGGGGCCGCTGTAGGCGGGGTTGTCGATGGTCTTGGACGACACCTTGCAGCGCTCCACCGCGTACGCGGGGCCGCCCCCGGCAGTGGCCGCCGTGATGGTGGCCGCCACCAGCACCGCCGAGAGCCGCACGGCGGGGAGTGTCCTGAGCATGGGTGCGCCTCCACAGATCGAATGCCCAGGACAACGAGGCGATGCCGGGAAAGACGCGTGCTGACGCGGGTGACGCACGTGTAGAGCCGGTGACGGCGCCGATCGCCGTCACCGGCTACCTCAGGCAGGAACCCCGACCGAATCCCGTCGGTCACTTCCTGCGGCCTGGGTGGGAGAGCGCCTGCGCGAGCTGGTCGTGGTTCATGGACGAGCGACCCGGGATGCCGGCCGCGGCCGCCTTCTCGTACAGCTCTGCCTTCGTCAGCGCCATCAGCCCCCGGCCCTTGGCCGCCGGTCCGGAGCGCGCCCGCTTCTTCGCGGCCGGCGCCTTCTTCCCGCCCGCCGCCCGAGAGCCGGGCGAGGTGGCCTTGTCGCCGGTGTCCTTGGGGCTTCTGGCCCGCTCGACGCTGGCGCGCAGGGCCTCCATGAGGTCGACGGCACCGGTCGGCTCCGCCGCCGGTTCGGCCTTCTCCACCGTCTCGCCGGAGGCCTTCGCCTTCACCAGAGCCTCGACCTTCTCGCGGAAGGAGTCGTGGAAGGCCTCCGGCTCCCACTCCATGGCCAGGGCGTCGATCAGTTGCATGGCCATCTTCACCTCCGCCGCCGTGGCCTCGACTTTCCCCGGCAGGTCGGGCACCTCGGCGTGCGGATCGCGCAGTTCGTCGGCCCAGTGCAGAGTGTGGAGCGTCAGGAGGCCCTCCGCCTCCTCCGCCTTCAGGGCGACCAGGTACTCCCGACCGCGCATCACGAAGGTGGCGATGCCGGCCTTGTTCGACTCGGCCAGGGCGCGCTCCAGGAGGGCGTAGACCTTCCCGTACTGGGCTCCCCGGGGCCCGAGGAAGTACGTCTTGTCGAAGAAGACCGGGTCGACGGTGTCCAGGTCGACGAAGCCGGCAACGTCGATCGACCGGGACCGGCCGGGGGCGATCTCGTCGAGCTCCTGCGGCTCGACGATCACGTACTCGCCTCCGGTGTCGAACCCCTTCACGATGTCCGCGAGGTCCACCTCGTCGCCGGTGCGCTCGTTCACCCGCCGGTTCCGGATCCGGTCCGCGGTCCCGCGCTGGAGCTGGTGGAAGCGGATCGTGTGGCTGTCGGTGGCCGTGTACAGACCCACCGGCAGGCTGACGAGCCCGAACCCCAAGACCCCCGTCCACACCGGTCTGGCCATCGCCGCACCACCCTTCACGAGGTACACCAGGGCGTCTATCCACCCTGCGCCCCCTCACCTCCACCGGCAACGCCGGCCCGACCCGAAACGCCGACCCCTTCCGGCGGGACAGGGAAGCCCTCACCGGGGTCGTCAGGCCCCTTCCACCTCGCCGCGCTCCCTTGTCCAGGAGCGCACGGTGTGCTCGCCCTGGGGCCCGTCCTCGACCAGCTCGATGCGCACGTCGGCTTGGCTGCCGTAGCGGCCGATGAACCCCCGGAACTTCCGCTCGGCGGTCGCTTCGCTGTCCCAGGTGCCGGTGACGGCGGGGGAGGAGGGCGGCCCAAAGCGCAGCCTGACGTGGAACGGCACATGCGGATCATGAGCGGTGCGCGTCCCTGCTGCAAGCTGCGCGAGAACGTGGGCGGCCCGCCGCCGCCCAGCTCCCTCACCACCCGCTGCGACACCGGCACGCCCTGTTATCGAAAAGATGTTCCGTCGCGGGTGGTATGCGGGTTACTGTCCCTGAACGCAAGATCCCTTCAGGGGGGAGCACCACATGCACGTCATCGAATCCGAAGCCCGCCCCGGGCGTCCGCCCGATGTCACCCGCCCGGGCCCGGACGGACTCACCGCCCGGCAGGCGGCCATCGTCGCCTTTATCGAGCAGACCGTCGCCCGCAAGGGCTACCCGCCCTCGATGAGGGAGATCGGCGAGGGCGTCCGCCTGCGCAGTACCTCCTCCGTCGCGCACCAGCTGATGGCTCTGGAGCGCAAGGGCTTCCTCTACCGGGACCCGCACCGTCCCCGCGCCTACCGCGTCCGCAGTGACCAGCACGCCGACCTCCCCGACACCCCGGCCGGCATGACGCCGGAAGCCGTCCAGGTCCCGCTCGTCGGCCGCATCGCGGCCGGCACGCCAATCCTCGCCGAGGAGCTCGTCGAAGACGTCCTGCCGATGCCGCGGCACCTGGTCGGCGAAGGCCAGCTGTTCGCGCTGACGGTGGTCGGCGACAGCATGATCGAGGCCGCCATCTGCGACGGCGACATCGTCACCGTCAGGAAGGCCGACAGCGCGGACCACGGCGACATCGTCGCCGCCATGCTGGACGGCGAAGCCACCGTCAAGCGCCTGCGCCGCGAGAACGGCCAGGTCTGGCTCATGCCGCACAACGCTGCCCATCAGCCGATCCCCGGCGATGACGCCGTTATCCTCGGCAAGGTGGTCGCCGTCCTGCGCGCGCTCTGAACCAGAGCGCGCTGCGCCGCCCATGGGACGTCTCCCCTCGGCACGGCGCCCCCCTGCACGAGCCCGGCACAACGCCGACACGGAACAGTCCAACGACGGGACCCCGACTTGACCCTGATGCCCGGAGCACGCGTGCCGGGACGGACCTGGACGGTCCGCCTTACCGGCCACCACGATCACACCGTGTCCGTCACGTGCAGCACCGCCGCGTGCCGGATGCCGCCCCGCTCGAAGGACGCCGCGGGCATGCGCCGCTTCGCCGCCGAGCACATCAAGGCCCACGGACGCCTCGCCGGCACCCGCCCCAACGCCGCCTGCAGTTGCGGCAGTGCGCAGTGCGCCCTCCACGAGAACCCCGTCCACTGTGCGGGAACCAGCCTGCTGGTCCTCGTCCACAACCCGGCCGTCGGTCAGGTCTGGACACTGGCCGAGGTCTGCCAGACCTGCGCACGGAACATCCCGCACATCACCATTCTGGCCACGGCCAAGCCAGCCGTCCCCACCCCGGCGGCCCCTTCCGTGGAGCAACCGGCTCAGCGCGCCGTGGTGCCGGGCGGATTCTCCTCACCTGAGGTCGCACCTGATCCCGTCCCGGGCCAACGTCGCCAGCACCGTCCCAACCGTCCTCGGCGGTCTCGGGGCTGAGACCGGCGAGGCACCGCGCCGAGCTGCGCAGGGCAGCCAGCCGTCTGCTCTACGGAGGACACGGACGGCGTGGGCGTGCTCCGAAGCGGTCCGCCCGGTCGACGTGCGAAGGGCTCCCGGGCGGACTCCGCTCACCACGCTGCCCGCTCGCTCACCGCGGCGCCGCAAGCGCGGCCGCGGTCTCGGCTGAACGGCGCAGCATTCGGACCGTCGCATGCTCTTGCACCGGCAGAGAAAATGCGCCCCGCATCACCCGAGCATTCCCTAGTCTCGGGTGATGGAGGACAGGGACGAACAGCAGCACCTGCAAGCACTGGTCGAGTTGCTTGAGCATGGCCGGCAGTTCGAAGACCTCACAACCGCCGACCCGTCGGCCGGACCCTGGAAGCCGGCAGCGGGGAGCGACCTGGAAGCCGACGATGTCGCGGTTGCTCCCTACCATCTGTCCCACGCCGCCTGGCTCGCCCTCACCGTGGCCGGAGACCACCTACGCGCCCTGCGCACCAGCGTGCTCACCGAGGAATCCGCAGACCGGGTCACGGCCACCCTGCACACCCACGCCCAGGCTTCCCTTGCCCGCGGTGTCATCGAGAATGCCGCACGTGCGGTGTGGCTGCTGGCGTCGGATGACCGCCTGATCCGCATCCAAAGGCGCCTGGCCCTGCAGAGGAAGGACATAGGGTCCTCCACCAAGCTGCATGATCTCCTGGGCGGGAAGACGCCGCGGACGAAGGAGGTCCGAGAAGAGGAGCTCCGGCAGCTGGCGCTGCGCGCCGGCACCCCACCGGACCGCGTAAAGGGGATCCTCAAGGCCCCCGACTACACCGAGATCGTCCGGGAGGCCGGAGACCACATGGGCCCCCACGGGAAGATGGCGGTGGCTCTGTGGAGCGGGTGCAGCTCCCTCGCCCACGGAGACCTCTCTGGTGCCCTGATCTTCCTCGCGAGGGAAGCCATCTCCCAGGACGAGACCGTCATGCTGGCCAGGATGACAGGCAACTTCGGCATGCTCAGGCACTGCACGGCGGTAGGTGTGGCGTTCCTCGGTCGAGGTAGCGCCCTGTACCGCAGCCGCGCCGGTGCGCCGGCGAGCTCGTAGGCGGACCGTGCAGCTCAGGGCTGGTTGACCAACGCCCGGATGCGGTCGAGGCGCTCCCTGGTTGCCTCTTTCCCGTACGCGGCCACGCAGCGGGCCACGGCCGACAGCGCGAACACCGTGGTCAACTGCGCGTCATCCAAAGCGAGACGGGGCGCTGCGCCGTCGTCGGCGAGAGCCAGCACCGCTTCCTGGACGGCCTCGTCCATGGGGATGCTGTCCAGCCACGCGAGCCCTGCCCGCCCAATCACCGCGCGGCTGTACGGAGAGAATCCGGGATCGGCGAGGACGGCGTCGTGCAGCAGCCCCGACGCCTGCCGACGCATGTAGTCGGCGGTGGTCGCACACCTGGCTCCGGCAGCGAGGGCGTACGCGACGGCGTTTGGATCCGCAGCGAGGTAGCCGAGCATGAGGTCCAAGGCGGCCGTTTCGCCGGCGATCTGCTCCGTGCTGGTCGTCATGTCCTGCCCAACGAGGCAGCGGAGTTGTGGGCGCGGTCGAGGACGGGAGTTCCCTGCAGACCTCGGTCCCTCACGCATCCGTATGGCGGGCAGATTGGATCGAAGCAGGGTTCTGACCAGCCCCGATTGTGAGCTGTAGCTGCTATAGTTGTCTTGTTGGTCGGCGGTGGCAGTCGGCCAGCAAACCGAATCCGTATCTCACTCCCCAGGGAGAGCTATGACCACGCCCAGCACGCAGGTCGCTACCTCCGACACCGCGAAGAAGGAGGAAAAGCAGCCCGTAAAGCCGACCGCGAACTTCGCGGGAATCCACGCGGAGATCATCGACGCTCTGAATTTCGCTGAATTTGGAATTGCCCCGAAGGCGCAGCCGCCCGCGCAGCGCGGTGTGCTGATCGAGACCGGCGGCAACCACGTCGTCTTCAGCGCCTACGACTTCGACACCGCGGTGTCGGTCATGGTCCCGGCCGCCACGCCCGCCGCGAAGGGCTCCTCACTCCTCGACTTCCCGGAGTTGAAGAAGACGCTCGCGGCCATGGTCGCCGGGGAGACCAAGGCCGTCGCGGCCCAGACCCGCGTCTCGCTCGACGGAGACCTGCTGGCCACCGAACACCTCACCGTGCCCATCACCACGCACGACATCCACGCGTACACCCAGCCGCTGGAGGCCGTGCCCGCCATGGCCACCATGGACGCGCGAACCTTCCTCGCCCAGCTCAACCGCGTACTGCCCACAGCAGGCACCGACGACACGCTGCCCGTACTCACCGGCATCCAGGTCACGCTGGACGGCGAGACGCTCACCATGGCCGCCACGGACCGCTACCGCTTCGCCGTCGCGGAAGTCCCCGTCACCGCCACCGTGCAGCCGCCGGAGAAGCCGCTCACCGTGCTCATCCCGGCCGCCACCCTCTCCGCCCTGGCCAAGCGGCTGAAGACGCACGACGGCCCCGTGGGCATCGGCCTCCTCACCGCCGATCGCGCCGAAGGGGAGCCCGTGGTCATCCTGCCCACCGCCCGCGCCACGCTGTCGCTGGGCGCCATCACCATCACGATGCGCTCACTGGACGGCAGTCTCCCCAAGTACGGGAAGTTGTTCCCCGAGATGTGCGAGACGTCGGTCCGGCTCGACCGCGCCACGACCGTCCGGGCCGTCAAGAAGGCTCAGGGAGTCCTGACCGCCAAGGGCCTCAAGAACGTCCCCGTCATGTTCGTCTGGGACACCGACGGAAACCTCACGCTCGCCCCCCGGCTGGACACGGCCGAAGGCGACGCCCGCACCAAGGGCATGCCCATCCCGACGACCATCACCCACGGCAGCGGCGAAGGCCTGCGCGGCGGCCTCGCCGCCTTCAACCCGAGCTTCCTGCTGGACGCGCTCGGCACTTTCACCGGCAACACCATCACCCTGCACTTGGGCGAGATGGAGAAGGGGCAGCTCAACAAGCCCGGACTCTTCACCGAGGGCCCCGAAATGGCTGGCCAGGGCTACAAGCACCTGTTGATGCACGTCCGCCTCTCCTGAGCGAACAACCACCCGTGGGGGTGGGGCGCGCAGCCCCACCCCCATCCCCGGCGGGGAGTGGCACCCCGCCGGCCCCGAACACACCCACACAGGAGGTCCCCCCCATGACCGTGATGCTCGACTGGCGAGGAACCCCGATCCCGCACCGCGCCCACGTCCTCTTCCCCCGGAAGTGGGGCCGCAGCGCCCACTCGACTGAGATGGTGGAAGGCGTCGTCCAGAGCTTCAGCCCCACCGGACGGATCACCGTCGACGTCCTTCGAACCTCCCGTCCGCGCGAGACCGGAGGAACCGGCCGCACCCGCTACGCGGTGCCGGCCCACAGCGTGACGGTCGTGCCCGATCCGGCCCGCCTGCGCGCCGGAGACCCGGGTGACGCCACACCGAGCCCAACCCCCCAGATGCCCGCCCCAGCCGCGCCCCGTGAGCTCTTGACGGTCGACGGGACGCAGTACGGGCCCTACCCCGGACAGCCCACCGCAGCGTCGCGATCCCCGTACGGCACCTACCTGTTCACCGGCGAGACCGCGCAGCGCATCGTCGAAGACCTGCACCGGGACAACTGCGGCCTCACGGCAGCGTTCGAGTACGACGGCACGCTCACGTTCACCTGGGACGCCACCTATCGGGACGAGCCCGGCGCCGAGCGCGTCACCCCGGACGCCCAGGGCCGCTACGCGATCGGCGGACTGTGGCCCTGGGACAATTGGCCGGAGACCGGCGAGGCGACGCCCCAGCCCTGACGCTCCACCCGACGCAGCCCAGGCCCCTGCCCGTGGAAGGACGCGTTTCGGTCCGCCACGGGCAGGGCCCGGAGCGGGGCGCGTCCAGCACGCGCCAGCAGCCCGCGGGCGGCCGGGACGGCCCCCAGCCCGCGACGGCCCCCAGCCCGCGACGGCCGGCGCGTCGTACACCGGCCTGCCCGACGGCTCCGGCTTCACCCGCAGGAGTGAATTCACCCCTCGCGTACGCGGGCGGGGATCTGGCGGTGCGCCCCCAACTGCCCCTCAAAACATAGCCATTGACATCAAATGGCATCTTTCGCAATCTTTCGGACGTGGCTCCAAACGGGGGCCCGGAGAGGAGTTCGTGATGGGCAAGCAGCGGGAGTTCTACGACGAGCAGGCGGCGGCCGGCAGGCTCGGAGTCCCGGTGGCCGCCTGGCGCTGGGCGGCCGGGTCCGGACTGGTCCCGCCGGCGGACGCGGGGCCGGGCCAGTGGTCGCGGTCCGCGGTCGACGGGGCGGACGCGGAAGGCGTCCGCGCCGCCCTGCGCGGGCCGATGGCCGCGGGGCAGGCGGCGGACCGGCTGACCGAGGCCCTGGGTCAGCCGCTGCCGCGGTGCCGCCCGCGGGTGACGGCTGCAGCGGTCGGTCACCTGGTGAAGGCCGGCCTGCTGGTCTGGCTCGGCGGGGAAGCGGCGTGCCCCGACGTCCATCCGGACCAGCTGGCCGCCCTCGCTCGCCGCCGGGACCTGCCTGCGCTGTTGGACCGCCACGTCCCCTTCGGCCCGGACCAGGCCGCGGTCCGCCTGGGCGTGCGCAGGGTCGACTTCGACCAGGTCGTCAGGCTCGGATGGATCTCCCCGGCGGGCTCCGTGATGATCGACTACAAGTCCCACGGCGGCTGGACCAAGGTCCCCCTCTACTCGGGGGTCGATCTGGCCCTGCTCCCGGTCCTGCGACCCGGAGTGGACTGGGAAGCGCTGCGCACGGTGCCCGCAGGCCGCCGCTCGCCCCTCGCGGGCCTCGCGCCGGTCGCACCCGGGCGAGACGTGGTGCTGCTGGCAGAGGTGGCGAGGATCGCCCGAGTCGGCCGCGCCGCGGTGGTGAACTGGCGCCGGCGGCACGCCGACTTCCCGGCCCCGGTCGGCGGGACGGACATCCACCCGGAATTCGACCGCAGGGCGGTGGCCAGCTGGCTCCTCGGCCACGACAAAATCGAGATCCCGTCCCAGATCCCGCCCGCCATGCTGCTCCTCGGCGGTGGCGAAGGCGCGACCAGGCTCCGGCTCGACGGCCCGCTGCTGCTCCTGGCGGACGACGCCCAGGACGAGGACCAGCTGACGGGCTGGACCACCGAGGACGACGCCGACACGCTGGCCAAGCTCACGGCCGGGGAGTTCGGAGCGTCGCTGCGCAGGCTGGCTGTGCCCGGAGCTGCGCCGCTGGCGGTGCCCGGCGAGGTGCGGCTCATCGACCTGTTCAGGAACGGATCGGGGGGACTGAAGGTGACCCTGGCGTGGCCGGCCGCCCTCCGGGGCGCCGCCTCGGACAGCCAGGCGGGCGGCGTGGTGCGCCACGGCCTCGCGTACGCGGGGCCGGGGGAGGCCTGCGTGTGCAGGCGGCACGCCTGCGGCGGCGTTGTTCCCGTCTCCTGGTGCGCAGAGCACGGGGCGTCGGTCGAGCCGGTCCTTGAATGGCACCCGGGCGGCGGAATCCGCTGCACACACCTGGCCCGAAGCCGGAGCGCTGCCGCCGCAAGCGCCCCGTCCGGGGTCTGATCAGGCGGTGGGCCGGAGCCCGGCGAAGGAGTCGGGCCCCGGCCGGGGCAGCGGGGCCCCGACGGAGCGGACGCCAGCAACTCCAACCACCCAGGTGGTGCACACCATACGCCGAAAGTGATGTGTGCATGGTATAGTTGTCTCAGTGGTTGGCGGTGGCAGCCGACCAAACCGAAGACACGATCGAGAGGATCGCAGATGACCATGACGACGGCGGAGCAGTTCTTCTCCCAGCCCGGCCGCGAATACCCGTTCTCCATCTCGGACATCGCCCGCCGAGCGGTGAAGCTCCTGGGTGACGACTGGCACGCCGAGTCCGGCTACTGGGGCGTGACCGGCGAGATCACCACCCGTGAAGGCGCCCGTTTCACGGTGGGCGTCGACCACGAGGGAGACCTCTACGTCCACGCGGACAAGAACGCCGAACCGACCTTCCTCCTCCAGTACTTCGACTGCACCAGCGCCTCGGACGGCCTGGAAGAGGTCACTAACCGCGTCGTCGCGGTCATTCTCGACATCGCCTGACCCGCGCCCCTCACCCCGCCCCGGGCGTCAGGAACGCCCGGGGGTAGGCCCACAAAGGAGCCTTCCATGATCACCATTCCCGCGAACTGCCTGGCGCGCAACGACCGCGTGATCATCAGCAGCGACGAGATGCCCTACCTCGTGGACACGGTCACCGATACCCCTGCCGGTGGGGTCCGGGTTGCCTACTCCAGCGGCGACACCATCGAGTACACGGTCAGCGAGGAAGTCGCGATCGTCGGCTGACCGGACGTGGTGAAGGCGGGCGGCTGAGGGCCCGCCTTCACGCGCTACCTGTACCGGCCGGACTCCGGCTGGGTGGATGCGGCGAGGAAGGGCCAGCCGAGAGGCGGGCCGTCGGCACGTTCCCCTGCTGGCACCGCCATCGAGAACCCGCCGAAGCTCCCGGGGGTGGGGCGTCAGCCTCAGAGGCCGGCCGAGGGGCCGAGGCCCGCCCAGACCATGCTCGCGAGGGCTCCGCCCGCCATGAATGGCCCGAAGGGGATCATGGTGGTGCGGTCCGCTCGGCGTCGAGCGACCAGGGTGAGGCCGTGCGCGGCTGCCGCGAAGAACGCGGCGATGGTCCCGGCGAAGAGCACGGACCACCCATACCAGCCGAGCACCTGGCCCAGGACGAGCGCGAACTTGACGTCGCCGAAAGCCACGAAGCGCGGGTTGATGAGGAAGAGAAGGAAGTAGGTCGAAGCGAGGGCGAGCCCGCCGAGCAGTGCGCGCGGCCAGGAGCCGCTGGTTTCCCCCACCAGCGCGGCCACCCCGAGAGCCACAAGGGTTCCTACGGCCAGCGGGAGGGTCAGCACGTCGGGCAGCCTCTGCACGGACCAGTCAACGACGCAGAGCAGGACGGTGAACGGCGCCAGCAGCAGCCAGACGAACAGCTCGGGCCGGGCTCCGACCCCGGTCCCCAGCGCGAGACATACCAAGGCGCTGGCCAACACCACCCCGCCGGCGGGCGCATAGCTACTACTCCGCCGATATCCAGCCCCGCCTCCGGTCCAGGCATTCGGGCCGGTGGCCGGAGCCGGCCACCGGCTGCGGGTGCCGGTCGAGGACAGGCACTGGGGGCACACCGCGCGGCCCAGCCAGCCGGCGACCGGGCCGCTCATCGGGTGGCCGGCCGGACAAGCCGAGCGCCACGGCCGGCCCTGCTCGACGGAGAGGCGGTAGGCGGCCCGGGGCAGGAAGAGCCCCGCCACCGCGCCCCAGAGTGCGACCCCGGCCACGAATAGCATCATGCCCACGTCAGCCCCTCATCCTCGCTTCGAGGCCCGGCCGGGCCACCCCTTCCCAGAGCTTCATCCCGCCCCCGCCTCGCAAGCCTCTGACTTGGCGCGGACGTTAGCAGGAGCACCCGGACGCCCAAGGACCGGGACGGGAGCCGTCGCGCGGGTTGTTCCGCTCGCGGCCAGGGGTCTGTCCCTTCCTCGCTCATGATGAATGCATGGTATAGTTGTCTTGTTGGTCGGTGGTGGCAGCCGACGGACACCGGAAGACACATTTCTGTGAGGAGAGTTCCATGGCACACCTGATTGAGCAGTTCAGCGATGGTACGGCGGCGTTCGTGAGCGCGCAGAAGAGCGCATGGCACCGGCTGGGGACCGTGACGACGGAGGCCCTGACTGCTGAGGACGCGATGCGTCTGGCCGCGCTGGACCGCTGGAACGTTCGCCTCGTCGGCCTGCACGCGACCGAGCTGACGGCCGAGGGCGCGACGCTGCTGGACGTGCCGAACCACCGTGCGAGCGTCCGTACCCACCCGAAGACCGGGCGCCCCGAGACGCTCGGCGTGGTGGGCCCGGACTACGTGCCGGTACAGAACGAGGAGCACGCGGAGTTCCTGAACTACCTGGTCGACGAGTCCGGCGCTCACTTCGAGACTGCGGGCTCGCTGAAGGGCGGCCGCCAGGTCTTCCTGACCATGAAGCTGCCCCAGTCGATGACGATCGGCCGGAGCGACGAGGTGGACCTCTACATCGCCGCGTTCAACTCCCACGACGGCTCCAGCGCGTTCCGGATCGTCGTCACCCCTGTGAGGGTGGTGTGCGCCAACACCCTGCGGGCCGGGCTCCGCAACGCGAAGAGCAGCTACACGGTCCGCCACACCTCCGGCGCCCACGGTCGCATCGCCCAGGCCCGCCAGGCTCTGGGACTCACCTTCAAGTACGCCGAGGAGTTCGAGAAGGCCGCCCAGCGCATGCTGGACGCGGAGATGACCACCCCCATGCTCCGGTCGGTCGTGGAACAGCTGTGGCCTGTCGCCAACGGCGACAGCACCCGGAAGAAGAACAACCAGCTCACCCGCTGGAACACCATCCGGAACCTCTTCGAGAACGCGGACACCCAGGCAGGTATCCGGGGAACGGCGTGGGCGGGCTACAACGCCATCACCGAGTACGCCAACCACGTTGCCCCGGCGCGAGGCGCAACCTCCGATCTGAAGAGCGCTGCTCGCGCGGAGCGTGTGATCACGGGGACCGCCGACGACGTGATGGAGCGGGCCTTCCGCCTCGCGGCCGTCTAGTTCGACTTACGGGGAGCAGCCGGAAGGCTGCTCCCCACCCCCTGCCAGGCTGAGGATTCCCCGAGGGCCTGCCCGGCCGGCTAGCGGTGCCGGAAGTGGGCGGGGGGTGGGGTGTTTTGAGGGTGTGATAGCTGTGTGGGGGAGGCCCGGAAGGGCCTCTTCTTCTTTTCCGGGGTGGTGTTCTTTTCGATTCCCGGGCGGTCTGTATTTCTCGCATGCGTTCTCTGACGTGTCATCAGGTTCGGATGGTGTGACGGTCCGTCCATGAGGCGAGCAAGAGATATCAGAACGGAGTCTCACGCGGCGAAGAAATGGAATTCAAAGCGACCGATTCGGCCGTAAGGCCGTCCCTGGAATTCGAGCACGCCCCGCCCTCGTGAATTCGGAAGCCCGTAAGGGCGGCCCACTCCAGTCACGGCGCCCGGAAGGGCGCTGAAACCCCCTCAGGAAACGACAACCGCCACCCCCGCCCCCGAACACCCCCACCCCACCCAGAAGCACCCGCACACACCCCCTCCCGCCCCCACAGGCCCCGACAGGGGCCCACACCCCCCACCCAGCCCCCACCAACCACCCAACCAGCCACCACACATGACACCAACCCCCAGACCCTAGCCACACCCCCACAACGAAACACCCCCACACCCCCAAAGCCCCGAAGGGGCCCACACCACCCACCACCCCACCCGCCGGCAGGCGGGCCCCACCCTGCAACCAACACCCCATCAATTCCCGCAACGCGGGAATCCAAAAAAGCCTAAAAGGCTTTCAAAAACCACCAACCAAGAATTGCCGAAAGGCAATTCAAACCCGCCCCAACAAAACCCCCGAAGGGGGTTGACCCCCACCACCCCGAATTCCCCGAAGGGGAATTCCCTGCGTGAATTGCCGAAAGGCAATTCCTTTAGGGGCATTTATGCCC
>NZ_JBFRER010000095.1:0-29231 GCF_052114405.1 Streptomyces sp. M-16
CGTCCGCCCCGGCCCCCGCGCCGACGGGCGCCAGCTACGGTTCCACCGCGCCCCCGGCCGCCCCGTCCGCCGGTGCGGGCTTCGCGCCCCCGCCGCTCCCCGGCCGCCTCCAGGGCCCGGTCCAGCCCCCGGCCCCGCACGGCAGCGGCGCCGGGTTCGCCCCCGCCCCGGCCGTCGGAGGTCCCGGCGTCGGCGCCCCCGCGCCCGCGTACCCGGAGTTCGACACGGGTCCCGGCACGGAGGCGTTCCCGGTCTTCGACGCGCCCGACGGGCCGACGGGCGGGCCCGCGCTGGGCACCGTACCCGTGGGGGCCGAGGAGCCGCGCTGGCCCGGCCCCGAGGCCATGGACTTCCCGGCCCCGGTCCAGAAGCCCGGCCCCATCACCCCGGCGCCCGGCCCGGTCACCCCGCCGCCCGGTCCGCAGCCGCCGCGGCAGACCGTCCCGGTGCCCCCGCCCGGCCCGGCGGGCAAGAAGCAGGCGAAGCCCGCGAAGCCGGGCAAGGCGGGCAAGGCTGGCAAGTCCGCCGCCCCGGCCGCGCCCGCCAAGAAGGGCCGCTCCAAGGTGGCCCTCCTCGGCGGTGCCGTCGTCGTCCTCGCCGGCGCGGTCTACGGCGCCGGACTGCTGCTGAACCACTCCGACGTCCCCAAGGGCACCACCGTCCTCGGCGTCGACATCAGCGGCAGCCGCGACGACGCCGTCACCAAGCTCCAGACCGCCTTCGGCACCCGCGCCGCGGCCCCGCTGCAGCTCAGCGTGGGCGGCAAGCAGGTCGAGCTGAAGCCCGAGAAGGCCGGTCTGACCCTCGACAGTCAGACCACGGTCCGCAACGCGGCGGGCAGCGACTACAACCCCGTCACGGTCATCGGCTCGCTCTTCGGCGTCGAGCGCACCGCCGAGGCGGTCATGCCCGTCGACGAGGAGAAGCTGCGGGTCGCCCTGCAGGAGCTCGCCGGCACCGCCGGCTCGTCCACCGAGGGCACCATCAAGTTCGACACGGGCAAGGCCGTCGCGGTCCCCGGCAAGGCGGGCACCAGCCTCGACGTCGACGGCTCCGTGGACAAGGTCACCAAGGCCTTCCGCGAGCTGGTCGGCACCGGCAAGGCCGGCGCGGTCGAACTCCCCACCGCCACCAAGGAACCCACCGTCACCGAGGCGGAACTGAACCGGGCGATGAAGGAGTTCGCGGAGCCGGCGATGTCCGCCCCCGCCACCGTCAAGGCGGGCGGCAAGAGCCTGCCCTTCGGTGCCAGGTCCCTGCCCAAGATCCTCAGCATGACCGCCGTGGACGGCCACCTCGTCGAGAAGTACGACCTGGAGGCCCTGAAGGCGACCTACGGGAACACCTTCGACGGGGTCATGATCACGCGGGGGACCGGCGCGAAGACCGCGGTCACCCCCCAGGACGTCGCCGGCGCCCTCGGCAAGGCGCTCGTGGGCAAGACCCCCGCCGAGCGGATCGTCACCATCGAGACCAACGCCGGCTGACGGTCCCGCACGCACGGCACGCACGGCACGCACGGCCCCTTCCCGGTCCCCGGGAGGGGGCCGCGGTCGTCTCCGCACGACGGCAGCACGACGGCAGCACGACGGCCGCGCCGCGTCCGCACACGTCCGCGTCATGCCGACCGCATGACATCCGTCATGCGGCAGTCACGACCGCCGACACTGCCGGAGACACCCCCGTACGGGCGATCCTCGATCCATGACGACGACGACCCCGGCGCACTCCGCGGGACCGGCCACCACGGCCGGCCCGGTAGTGAGCTTCCAGAACGTGACCAAGAGCTACGGCCAGGTCCGCGCGGTCGACGGCCTCTCCCTGGAACTCCACCCGGGTGAGACCGTCGCACTCCTCGGCCCCAACGGGGCCGGCAAGTCCTCCACCCTCGACCTCCTCCTCGGGCTGCGCCCGCCGGACTCCGGCGAGGTCCGGCTCTTCGGCGCCACCGCCCGCGAGGCCGTCGCGGCCGGCCGGGTCGGCGCGATGCTCCAGAGCGGCGGCCTGATGGAGGAGGTGTCCGTCCGCGAACTCGTCGCCCTCGGCTGCTCCCTGCACCCCCGCCCGCACCCCGTGGACGAGGTCCTGCACCGCGCCGGCATCACCGAGATCGCCTCCCGCATGGTCAACAAGCTCTCCGGCGGCCAGGAGCAGCGCGTCCGCTTCGCCCTCGCCACCGCGGGCCACAACGACCTGATCGTCCTCGACGAGCCCACCACCGGCATGGACGTCACCGCCCGCCAGGCCTTCTGGGCCACCATGCGGGAACAGGCCGCCCAGGGCCGCACGGTCCTGTTCGCCACCCACTACCTGGAAGAGGCGGACGCCATCGCCGACCGGGTGCTGGTCCTCAACAAGGGCCGGCTCCTCGCCGACGGCAGCGCCGCCGAGATCAAGGCGAAGGCCGGCGCCCGCCGGGTCGCCTTCGACCTCGACGGCAGCGTCGACGAGCAGGTGCTGCGCGCCCTGCCCGCCCTGACGGGCTTCGAGCTGCACGGCACCACCGTCAAGCTCCAGTCGAGCGACGCCGACGCGACCGTGCACGCCGTGTACGCGCTCGGCCTCTACCCCAGGAACCTGGAGGTCGCGGGCCTCGGCCTGGAGCAGGCCTTCATCGCCCTCACCGAGGCCGAGGAGGCCAACCGATGAACGCCGGAACGTACCAGCTGATCAAGCTGGAGGTCATTCGCGCCCTGCGCAACAAGAAGTACCTGTTCTTCACCGTGATGTACCCGGCCGCCCTCTTCCTGATGCTCGGCGGCACCCTGAGCGGCACGACCAAGGTCATGGGCACCGAACTGACGATGCCCGCCTTCTACATGGTCGCCATGGCCTCCTTCGGCGCGCTGACCGCCGTCCTGGTGGGCAACAGCGAACGCATCGCCAAGGAGCGGGAGAAGGGCTGGGTCCGCCAGCTGCGCCTGACCGCCCTGCCCGGCCGCGGATACGTCCTCGCCAAGACCGCCAGCGCGGGCGTGCTCTCCCTGCCCGCCATCCTGGTCGTCTTCGTGGTGGCCGCCGTCGCCAAGGACGTCCGGTTCGAGGTCTGGCAGTGGCTCGCCCTCACCGTCGCGATCTGGGCCGGCAGCCTGGTCTTCGCCGCGCTGGGCGTGGCCATCGGCTACTGCGCCAGCGGGGACAACGTCCGCCCCATCACGATGCTGCTCTACTTCGGCCTCTCGATCCTCGGCGGCCTGTGGATGCCCACCGCCGCCTTCCCGCAGTGGCTCCAGACCATCTGCGAGTGGCTGCCCACCCACGCCTACGCGGGCCTCGGCCAGGCGATCGAGCTGGGCAGTGCACCGCACGTCAAGGACGTGGCGATCCTCGCCGGGTACTTCGTACTCTTCACCGGTGCGGCCGCCTGGCTGTACCGCAAGGACTCGCTGAAGGCGTGACGCAGAGATGGCAGTGACGGTCGACGACCACGACGACACCGACACGACGCGGACGACGGGCGGGATCCGCATCGGGATCCCGCCCGGGATCCGCCGCCAGCACCTCGTGAAGCTGTTCTGGACGGGGCTGTGGCTCTTCTACCTCAGCGCCCCCGTCCTCGACCTGGTCCGCGGCGGACACGGCGCCGCGGCCCGGACGCTCGGTGTCCTCGGCCTCGCCGCGTTCGTCGTCGCCTACCTGATCCTCGTCCTGCGGGCCGGGCCCGTGGTCTTCCCGGGCCGGGTCATGATCACGCTCGGCGTCCTCACCGCCCTGGCCACGGTCCTGTCCCTGGCCCTGGGCCGCGAATGGCTCGTCCTCTTCGTCTACGTGGCCATCTCCTCGGGCGCCGCCCTGCCCGGGGAGTACTCCCGCTGGACCGTTCCCGCCGCCACCACCCTGCTCAGCGTGACGGCCCTCCTGGTGCCCGACGGCGACCACTACCTGGTGGGTCTGCTCCTCCCGGCCCTGATGGGCGGATTCGCGATGGTCGGCGTCCGGGCGATGCTGCGCACCACCATGGAACTGCGCGAGGCCCGCGCCACCGTGGCCCAGCTCGCGGCCAACGAGGAACGCCTGCGGATGGCCCGCGACCTGCACGACCTGCTGGGCCACTCCCTGTCGCTGATCACGCTGAAGAGCGAACTCGCGGGCCGGATGCTGCCGGACCACCCCGACCGGGCCGCCCGGCAGGTCGCGGACATCGAGCAGGTGTGCCGGCAGGCGCTGGTCGACGTACGGGAGGCCGTCAGCGGCTACCGGCGCCCCACGCTCCCCGGCGAACTGGCCGGGGCCCGCACGGCCCTGACGGCCGCCGGGGTGACGGCCGACCTGCCGACCGAGGCCCCGGGGGAACTCCAGGAGGATACGGAGTCGGCCCTGGCCTGGTCGCTGCGCGAGGCCGTCACCAACGTCGTCCGGCACAGCGGGGCCAAACGGTGCACCGTCACCCTGGAGGCCTGTCAGACGCTGGCGGGCCCGGTCATGGAACTGACCGTCCGCGACGACGGCGCCGGAGGCCCCAGCGCCCACGGCAACGGCCTGACCGGTCTGACGGAACGGCTGGAGGCCGTCGGCGGCACCCTGGCGGCGGGCCCCGCGGGCAAGACCGGCTTCCGGCTGCGCGCCCGGGTCCCCCTAGGATCCTCCTCATGACCCCAGCCGCGCCCATCCGCATCCTGCTGGCCGAGGACCAGTCGATGGTCCGCGAGGCCCTCGCCGCCCTGCTGGGGCTGGAGCCGGACATCGAGGTGCTGGCCCAGGTCGCGCGGGGCGACGAGGTGGTCGCCGCGGCCGGCAGCCACGACGTGAACGTCGCGCTCCTGGACATCGAGATGCCCGGCATGACGGGCATCGAGGCCGCGGCGGAACTCCGCCGGTCCCACCCCTCCCTCAAGATCGTCGTCCTGACCACCTTCGGCCGGCCCGGCTACCTGCGCGGCGCGATGGAGGCGGGCGCCTCCGCCTTCCTGGTCAAGGACGCCCCGGCCGCGCAGCTCGCCGACGCGGTGCGCAAGGTCCTGGCGGGGGAGCGCGTCATCGACCCCACCCTCGCCGCGGCGGCCCTGGCGGACGGCGCGAACCCGCTGACGGACCGCGAGCGGGAGGTCCTGCGGGAGGCGGAGTTCGGCGCGACCAACGCCGAACTGGCGGCCCGCCTCAACCTGTCGCAGGGCACGGTCCGCAACTACCTCTCGACGGCCATCCAGAAGCTCGCGGCCCGCAACCGGGCCGAAGCGGTGCGCGTGGCCCGCGAAAAGGGCTGGCTCTAGGCCGGCCCCTTCGGCCGCTCCGCCCCCGGGCCCCCGCGCCCCAAACGCCGGCGGGGCCGGAATCGCCCTGCGGGCCATCCGGCCCCGCCGGCGACCGACGTCCCCCGGGAAGGCTCAGTTCAGCAGGGCGCGGGCCGAGACGGCCTCCGCCCTGATCCGTACCGCGGCGTCGACGTCCACCGCGTCCATCACCCGCGCGTACGCCTCCAACTCACCCGCCCCCTCCCGGAACGCCCCCCGCTCCACCAGCAGCCGCGCCCGCTCGTAGCGCAACCTCGCCGGATGCGACGGCAGCAGCAGCGCCAGGTCCAGCGCCCACAGCGCGACCCCCGACTGCTCGGGCCGCGAGGAGGCCCACGCCCGGATGTTGTTCAGGATCCGCAGCACGATGTCCAGGGTCCGGGCCGGCGTCCGCGGTCCCTCGGCCAGCTCCGCCGGGCCCGCGCCCAGCGAGGCCCCGCCCGCGAACGGGTCCACGACGACCCCCTCCTCGGGATCCCCGAAGCCGATCACGAAGTGGCCCGGCAGCCCCAGCCCGTACACCGGCGCCCCGGCCCGCCGGGCGACCTCCAGCCACACCACCGACAGCAGGATCGGCAGCCCCCGCCGACGCCGCAGCACCTCGTGCAGCAGCGAGGACGACAGCCGGTCGTAGTCGGCCGGGGTGCCGTGGAAGCCCATCCGCCCGCCGAGCAGCTCCGTCACCGCCGAGGCCCACGCCCGCGGCCCCCGCAGCCCGTACGGAAGCATCCCCGCGAGCCGGTCCAGCTCGATCTGCGCCCAGTCCATGACCCGTTCGTCGAGCTCCGGGTCGGCCTCCGCCGCCAGCAGCAGGCACAACTGCGCCAGGTCCGGCCGCTCGGCGCGGGCCTCCGCCGCGAACAGCTCCCGCGTCGCCGCGCTCACCGGCCGCCCTCCCGGAAGTGGTGGTAGGCGTGGTGGGTGGCGAAGCCCATCCCGTCGTAGAGGGCGCGGGCCCCCGGGTTGTCGGTCTCCACCTGGAGCCACGCGGCCGACGCGCCCTCCTCCAGCGCCCGCCGCGCCAGAACCGCCATCACGGCCGTCGCGAGCCCCCGGCGCCGGTGTGCGGGGTCGACCGCCACGGCGCCGAAGCCCGCCCAGCGCCCGTCCACCACCATGCGCCCGACGGCCCGGCCGCCGCCGAGCGAGGCGAACCACACCGACGGCCCCTCGACCAGCATCCGCCGGGCCAGCCCCGGGTCCCGGACCTTGCCGTAGCGGCCCAGCCAGTCCTCGTCCGGAGTCCGCGTCAGCGTCACCGCGGCCGAGGCCGCCTCGTCCGCGTCCGCCTCGCCGACCGGCGCGAGCGCCCCGATCCGCACCTCCGCGGAGACCTCGTTGACCCAGCCCCGCCGCTCCAGCTCCGCGCAGAGCAGCTCCTGCGTGCCGACCGCGCCCGTCGCCGCCTGCACGTACGCCGGAAGCCCGCGCTCCGCGTACCACGCGGTCACCCGCGCGAGTGCTTCGTCCAGGGGTATCCCGGGGTCGCCGAGCGGGAGGACCGAGTTGGCCCGCCGGGTGAACCCCTCGGCGGCCCGCAGGGTCCACTCGCCCAGCCGCTCGCTCTCCAGCGGCAGCCAGGCCCGCGCCGTGACCCTCGCGAGCTCCTCGAAGGAGGCCGCCGGACCCCGTCGGCGGGCCGGTGCCGGGGGCACGACCTTGCCCGCTACCAGCGAGGATTCCGGGATGCGGACGGACACGCCGTCCTTGCGTGTGATCGTCAGCACACCCTCCTTCCAGGATGTGAGAACGCCGACGGCGTCCGAGAAGACAGGGGGTACCCCAGCCTCGCCCTCCACCCGTCGTACAGAGACTCGTTTACCCACGTCAGCCGGGGTGATACGGATCTCCAGCAGCCCACCGGCAGTGATTTCCACAGCTCTGTCCGCCCCTCCTGTTCGGATCGTGCCCGGGAACGGAGATACTAGGTGCGGGCATCGACGACGCCGCGCTCCCGCGCGAATGGAAAGCCCTACCGAGGAGGAACGAGAGCGTGACCTACGTCATCGCGGAGCCTTGTGTCGACGTCAAGGACAAGGCATGCATCGAAGAATGCCCCGTCGACTGCATCTACGAGGGCCAGCGGTCCTTGTACATCCACCCGGACGAGTGCGTCGACTGCGGCGCGTGTGAGCCGGTCTGTCCGGTCGAGGCCATCTTCTACGAAGATGACACCCCGGAGGAGTGGAAGGACTACTACAAGGCGAACGTCGAGTTCTTCGACGAGCTCGGTTCGCCCGGTGGTGCCTCCAAGCTCGGTCTGATCGAGCGGGACCACCCCTTCGTCGCCGCACTGCCTGCCGACATCAACGGCGAGCACTGACCGTTCACGGCAGACGCGCCTCTCGGTCCCGTACGGCACTCCCGCCGCACGGGACCGAGCCGTTTTCCCGCTTCCCACAGAGAGCAGAGACCACCGTGGCCGCAGTATCCGACCGTCTTCCCGCCTTCCCCTGGGACAAGCTGGAGCCGTACAAGGCCACGGCGGCGGCCCATGCGGACGGCATCGTCGACCTCTCCGTCGGTACGCCCGTGGACCCGGTTCCGGAGCTGATCCAGCGCGCCCTGATCGGCGCCGCGGACTCCCCGGGCTACCCGACGGTATGGGGGACGCCCGCCCTGCGCGACGCCATCACCGGCTGGCTCCGCGGCCGGCTCGGCGCGAGCGCCGCCGGGCACCGCAACGTCCTGCCCGTGGTGGGTTCCAAGGAACTGGTCGCCTGGCTGCCGACCCAGCTGGGCCTCGGCGCCGGCGACAAGGTGGCCTACCCGCGCCTGGCCTACCCGACGTACGAGGTCGGCGCGCGGCTGTGCGGCGCCGAGGCCGTGGTCTACGACGACCCGACCGAGCTCGACCCGGCCGGCGTGAAGCTCCTGTGGCTCAACTCCCCGTCCAACCCGACCGGAAGGGTCCTCTCCAAGGAGGAGCTGATCCGGGTCGTCGCCTGGGCGCGCGAGCACGGCATCCTGCTCTTCAGCGACGAGTGCTACCTGGAACTCGGCTGGGAGGCCGAGCCCGTCTCCGTCCTGCACGACGAGGTCTGCGGCGGCTCCTACGAGGGCATCGTGGCCGTCCACTCGCTCTCCAAGCGCTCCAACCTGGCCGGGTACCGGGCCGCCTTCATCGCCGGTGACGCCGCCGTACTCGGCGAACTGCTGGAGATCCGCAAGCACGGCGGCATGATGACCGCCGCCCCCGTCCAGGCCGCCGTCGTCGCGGCGCTCGGCGACGACGCCCACGTCGAGGAGCAGCGCGGCCGCTACGCCGCCCGCCGCGAGGCGCTGCGCACGGCCCTGGAGGCGCACGGCTTCCGGGTCGAGCACAGCGAGGCCAGCCTCTACCTGTGGGTGACCCGCGACGAGCCCTGCTGGGACACCGTCGCCCACCTCGCCGGCCTCGGCATCCTGGTCGCGCCGGGCGACTTCTACGGCGAGGCCGGCGCGAACTTCGTCCGCGTGGCCTTCACCGCCACCGACGAGCGGGTCGAGGCCGCGGTCAAGCGCCTGGGCTGAGGCCCCGCCGCCCCGTGACGGCCCGAAGGGGCCGGGAGTGCTCACTCCCGGCCCCTTCGGCGTTCCGTGCGGGTCAGCCCCCGAGCGGGAGCTGGCCGACGGGCAGGGTGCTCACCGGCAGCTGGCCGACCGGCAGGTCCTTCACCGGCAGGTCCTTCACGGGCAGGTCCTTGACCGGCAGCTGCCCGGCCACCGGCAGCCCGCCCAGCATCCCGCCGGCACCGTCCGCCACGGCGGCGGCGGGGGCGGCCGCCGGGACGGCCTCGGTGGCGGCGGGGACGGCCCCGGTCACGGCGCCCGCCGCCTCGGTGGCGGCGGAGGCGTCCGGCGCGGTGAGTGCGCCCAGCTGCGGCACGGACTCCAGGCCCGCGGCACTGGCCGCGCCGGCCGCACCGACCACGGGAGCGGTTCCGGCTGCGAGGAGAAGCGCGGCGCGGGCGATCCGGCGGGTCAGGGGGAGGGACATGATGCTCCTAAGCGGTAGCGGCTGCGTACGCCGTGTACAACCGCTGCCGGGGTGGGTGGAGTTGCGGACCCGGCGGGTAAAGGATCAGTAACGCATCGTTTAATCGGCTTCCGCGACAAACGCATTGGATGCGCGCCCACCAGGCCTTCAGTCCGCTTTCGGCCCGCCCGGCCCGGCCGCCCGGCCACCCCCGCACGGGTGAGGTCCCGTACGCACGGGCGGTTCCCGCGTCAGCCCCGGCGGGCGACGAAGATCCGCACCTCGTCCGGCGCCGGGTCGTACGGGTCCGTCCCGCCCGCGCTCCGCGGCCGCCAGGCGCCCCCTTCGCCGCCCGCCGTCCAGCGGGAGGTGCCGTACGAGACCCGGGCGATCCCCAGCTCGCTCGAACGGGCCACCGCCCAGTGGGCCATCGCCCGGCCCCGGCGCGCCTCGCCCGGCCCGCCGTCCTTGCGCAGCCGCAGCGAGACCTCGGCCTCCGGGACCGTGCCCGGCCTCGTGCGGCCCGCCGCGGCGCCGGCGCGGGCGCCGCCCAGGGCCTCCGCGCCGAAGGCCCGGGTCAGCTCCGCGCGGACCCTCTCGGGGTCGCCCGGCTGCGGGGCCGGGCCCGAGCAGGTCAACGTGGCCGGCGTACCGCTCTCGCCGAAGGCGGCCGTCAGGACCGTGGCGTCCGGCTCGTGCTTCGCGTAGGCCTGCGGGAAGCCGCTGAGCTGCACCTTCTGCGCGGCCACCGTCAGCGGCAGCCGCGTGTACCCCTTGATCTCGGCGAGCCGGTCGTAGAAGATCCCCGCCGAGTACACCGGGTCCATGATCTGCTGCGGGGTGCCCCAGCCCTGCGAGGGCCGCTGCTGGAACAGGCCCAGCGAGTCCCGGTCGCCGTGGTCGAGGTTGCGCAGCGCCGACTCCTGCATCGCGGTCGCCAGCGCGATGGTCACCGCCCGGTCCGGCAGCCCCTTGGAGATCCCGACGGCGGCTATCGTCGCCGCGTTGGCTGCCTGTTCGGGAGTCATCTCGTACGTCTGCACGGTGCCCGGGGAGGCTGCGCCCGCGCCGGTCGCCGTGACCTTGCAGTGCGGGGCGCCGCCACCGGTGGAGGACCGCTGCGCGGCGAAGTACCCGGCCACCGCGAGCAGGACGGCCAGACCCAGGGCCACGCGGAGCGGCCTGCGGCGGCGGGGACGGGAGCGATCGGTCTCGGACACGCGGCCCACCGTACTTGAGCCGTTCGACGCGTCCAGTGACCGGACGGACCCCGTTCCGGCGCATCCCGGGGCGTTAGGGTCGGGTCCATGTCCGAATCCGAGCTGGACCTCACCCTGGACGCTGCCGAGCTGACCGCCCGCCTCGTCGACATCCCATCCGTGAGCGGCGACGAGAAGGCACTCGCCGACCTCGTGGAGAACGCGCTGCGCGGCCTCGCGCACCTGACCGTCGACCGCCACGGCAACAACGTCGTCGCCCGTACGCACCTCGGCCGCGGCGAGCGCGTCGTACTCGCCGGCCACCTCGACACCGTGCCGATCGCCGACAACGTGCCGTCCCGACTGGACGAGAACGACGTCCTGTGGGGCTGCGGCACCACGGACATGAAGTCCGGGGTCGCCGTGCAGCTGAGGATCGCGGCGACCGTCCCCGAGCCCAACCGCGACCTCACCTTCGTCTTCTACGACCAGGAAGAGGTCGCCGCCGACCTCAACGGCCTCGGCAAGGTCGCCGCGGCCCACCCCGACTGGCTGACCGGCGACTTCGCCGTCCTGCTGGAGCCCTCCAACGCCGAGGTCGAGGGCGGCTGCCAGGGCACCCTGCGCGTCCTGCTCCGCACCAAGGGCGAGCGCGCGCACTCCGCCCGCAGCTGGATGGGCGCCAACGCCATCCACGCCGCGGGCCCGATCCTGGCGAAGCTGGCCGCGTACGAGCCCCGCAGGCCGGTCATCGACGGCCTGGAGTTCCACGAGGGCCTCAACGCGGTCCGGATCGAGGGCGGCGTCGCCAACAACGTCATCCCCGACGGCTGCACGGTGACGGTGAACTTCCGCTACGCCCCCGACCGCAGCGAGGCCGACGCGCTGGCCCACGTACGGGAGGTCTTCGCCGACTGCGGGATCGACGAGTTCGTCGTCGACGACTCGTCCCCCGGCGCCCTTCCCGGCCTCTCCCACCCGGCCGCCGCGGCCTTCATGGAGGCCGTCGGAGGCCACGCCATGCCCAAGTTCGGCTGGACGGACGTGTCCCGCTTCAGCGCGCTCGGCGTCCCGGCGGTGAACTACGGTCCGGGCGACGCCCTGCTGGCCCACAAGGTCGACGAACGCGTCGAGACGAAGGCGATCCTGCACTGCGAGGAACGACTCCGTGCCTGGCTGACCTCCTGAATTCCACCTCCCGTCACCTTCGTGCGCCTAACCTGATCCAACGATCAGCAGGAGGGAGCACATCATGGGCAACCCTGAAGGTTCGTCCCGTCGCAAGCCGGAGGAGCAGCAGCTCGGGCCGGTGCTGCGCAGGCGGGGACAGGTCCAGGCGGGCAGTACGACGGACCAGCGGCTGCTGGACTCGGCCGGACCCTCCGAGTGGGTGCACACCGATCCCTGGCGGGTCCTGCGCATCCAGTCGGAGTTCATCGAGGGCTTCGGCACGCTCGCCGAGCTGCCGCCCGCGATCAGCGTGTTCGGGTCGGCCCGCACTCCGGTGGACTCGCCGGAGTACGAGGCGGGCGTACGGATCGGGCGCGCGCTCGTGGACGCCGGCTTCGCCGTCATCACCGGCGGCGGCCCCGGTGCCATGGAGGCGGCCAACAAGGGCGCCCGCGAGGCGAACGGCATCTCCGTCGGCCTGGGCATCGAGCTCCCCTTCGAGCAGGGGCTCAACCAGCACGTCGATCTCGGTCTGAACTTCCGGTACTTCTTCGTCCGCAAGACGATGTTCGTGAAGTACAGCCAGGGGTTCGTGGTGCTGCCGGGCGGTCTCGGCACCCTGGACGAGATGTTCGAGGCCCTGACCCTGGTGCAGACCCAGAAGATCACCCGGTTCCCGATCGTGCTGTTCGGCACGGAGTACTGGAGCGGTCTGATCGACTGGCTGCGCAACACGGTCATCGCGCAGGGCAAGGCCTCGGAGAAGGACCTCTACCTCTTCCACGTCACGGACGACGTGGACGAGGCGATCGCGCTGGTGACGAAGGAAGTCGGGAAGTAGCTCCCGCACCGTCCCCGGGCGGGAGACCGCGCGGGGACGGCCCGGCCGCGGACGCCCGCGGGACCGGCCGGGGAGGCCCTCAGGCCAGGCCGCGGCGGGCGACGGCCGGAGGGCGGTGGCCCTGGATCGAGGCCACCATGTCGAGGATCTGCTTGGTCTCCGCGACCTCGTGGACGCGGTACACCCGGGCGCCGAGCCAGGCGGACACGGCCGTGGTGGCCAGCGTTCCCAGCAGGCGTTCCTTGACCGGCTTGTCGAGGGTCTCGCCGACGAAGTCCTTGTTCGACAGGGAGACCAGCACCGGCCAGCCGGTGTCCGTCATCTCCGACAGCCGACGGGTCGCCTCCAGCGAGTGCCGGGTGTTCTTCCCGAAGTCGTGACCCGGGTCGATCATGATCGACTCCCGGGGGACGCCCAGCGCCGCCGCCCGCTCCGCGAGCCCGACCGTGACGCGCAGGATGTCCTCCATGACGTCCTCGTACGAGGTCCGGTGCGGCCGGGTCCGCGGCTCGACCCCGCCCGCGTGGGTGCAGACGATGCCCGCGCCGTGACGTGCGGCGACCTCCGCCAGCCTGGGGTCCACCCCGCCCCACGCGTCGTTCAGCACGTCCGCCCCGGCCTCGCACACGGCCTCGCCGACCTCGTGCCGCCAGGTGTCCACGCTGATCACCACGTCCGGGTGGCGGCGGCGCACCTCCGCGACGAAGCCGACCGTGCGCCGGGCCTCCTCGGCGGCGTCCACGTGCTCGCCGGGACCGGCCTTGACCCCGCCGATGTCGATGATCGCGGCGCCCTCGGCCACGGCACGCTCGACGCGGTCCAGCGCGGGCTCGTCGCGGAAGGTCGCGCCCTGGTCGTAGAAGGAGTCCGGGGTCCGGTTCACGATGGCCATGATCACCGGCTCGTGGGGGTCGAACTCGCGCCTGCCCAGTCGCAGCATCCTGCTCTTTCCTCCTTCGGCGACCCTCGCGCCTCGTCTGCGACCTTAACCTGGTGGCCGGAGTCTCTCAGGGGAGTTGATCGTGTTCTGGTTCTTGCTGATCGCGCTGGTCGTGGTCGTGGCCGCGGTCACCCTCGCGGTGGTCGGCGGAGGCGCGGAAGCCGTACTGCCCGACGCCGAACCGGACCGGGTGGCCGACGGACTCCCGGAGAGCCGGCCGGTGGTGCGGGCCGACATCGACGCCCTGCGGCTGCCGGTCGCGCCGCGCGGCTACCGGATGGCCGAGGTGGACGACGTACTGGACCGGCTCGGGGCCGAGCTGGCCGAGCGGGACGCCAGGATCGCCGAGCTGACGGCCGCCGCCGCGCCGCACGGGCCGGCCGGCGCCCCGGAGCCCGCCGGCCGGATCGACCTCACCAAGGACGAGCGGTGAGCGGCGGCGGCCCGGTCGCCGGGCCCGACGGCGGACTGCGCTGCCCGTGGGGGCTGTCCACGGAGGACTACGTGGCCTACCACGACACCGAGTGGGGCAAGCCGGTCCACGGGGACGACGCCCTGTACGAGCGACTGTGCCTGGAGGCCTTCCAGTCCGGGCTGTCCTGGCTGACGATCCTGCGCCGGCGCGAGGGGTTCCGTAAGGCCTTCGCGGACTTCGAGATCGCGGCGGTCGCCCGCTTCGGACCCGAGGACGCCGAACGGCTCCTCGCCGACGAGGGCATCATCCGCAACCGGGCCAAGATCGAGGCCACCCTCGCCAACGCCAAGGTCCTGGCCGGCTGGCGGCCGGGGGAGCTGGACGCGCTGATCTGGTCCCACGCCCCGGAGAAGCCGGGCCCGGCCCCGGAGGACACCGCCGACGTGCCGGCGGTGACCCCCGAGTCCACGGCCCTGGCCAAGGCCCTCAAGAAGGCGGGCATCCGATTCGTCGGACCGACCACCGCCTACGCCCTGATGCAGGCGTGCGGCCTGGTCGACGACCACCTCGCGGGCTGCGTCTCCCGCGGGGCGTAGCCGGCCGCCGCGGGGCCGGCGGTCAGCGGCCCAGGTACCGCGGCGGCTGCTTCGCGAGGAAGGCCTGGACGGCGATGGAGTGGTCCTCGGAGGCACCCGCGCGGGTCTGGAGCGCGTCCTCGCGCTCCAGGGCCTCGGGGAGCGAGCGGGCGGCCCCGTACGCCAGGGACTCCTTCAGGGCCGCGTAGGCCACCGTGGGGCCCGAGGCGAGGGTACGGGCGACGGCCTCCGCCTCCGCGTGCAGGGACTCCGCCGGGACGAGCCGGTTCGCGATGCCCAGCTCGAACGCCTCCTGCGCCTTCA
The DNA here is from genome assembly GCF_052114405.1 of Streptomyces sp. M-16. Lineage (NCBI taxonomy): Bacteria > Bacillati > Actinomycetota > Actinomycetes > Kitasatosporales > Streptomycetaceae > Streptomyces > Streptomyces sp. M-16. Next base: position 14,654 of record NZ_JBFRER010000095.1, read on the forward strand.
CCGAGCGGGGGAACAGGAGCAGATCGCCGGCGCGGGAGGCGCCGATCAGGCGGGGGAGGGTCCAGGAGACCCCGGAGTCGGCGGTCAGGGCCACCCCGGCGAAGGAGGTGTTGAAGGAGGCCGTGTCCGCGACGACGCGGAAGTCCGCCGCCAGCGCGAAGCCGAAGCCGGCCCCGGCCGCGACCCCGTTCACGCCCGCCACCACCGGCTTGGGCATCTCGGTGATGGCCCGCACGATCGGGTTGTAGTGCTCGGCGACGGTGCTCATCGTCAGGGAGGAGCCGTGCTCGCGGTCCGCCGCGAGGTTGCCGATGTGCTCCTTGAGGTCCTGGCCCACGCAGAAGGCCCGGGTCCCGGCGGCGGTCAGCAGGACCGCCCGCACCGCGGTGTCGGCGCCGGCGGCCCGGAGCGCGTCGCGCAGGGCGACCTTCGTCTCCGTGTTCATGGCGTTCATCGCGTCGGGCCGGTTGATCGTGACGGTCGCTAGTCCGTCGCTCACTTCGTAGAGCACGCTGTCGGCCATGGCGGGGGTCCCCCTTCGTCGCGGGCTTGGCTACCGGCCGGTACCGGCCGGTCCAAGGGTCAGCATGGCGGACGCGGCCGGGGGCGGGCATGTGATGTGCGTCAAACAAAGCGGAGCCCGTCCGCCGGGAGCAGCGGCGAAGTATCGCAGGCGGATCCCCGAAATGAGTGGTTTTGGTCGAGCGCGTTGCGCAAGCGTTCCCGGCCGATGTTGGTCATCGGGTCCTGACATGCGGGATAATGGCTGGGAAGCAATGTGTTCGATGCCGGGTACTAGGCGCCTGAACGGGGCCGTCGGCTGACGATGAGCTGGTTTCAGGAAGGGGAACGAGCATGGCGGCCATGAAGCCGCGGACGGGCGACGGCCCGCTCGAGGTCACCAAGGAGGGGCGGGGCATCGTCATGCGCGTACCGCTTGAGGGCGGCGGTCGGCTCGTCGTCGAGCTGACTCCCGACGAAGCGGACGCCCTGGGTGACGCCCTGAAGAAGGTCGTCGGCTGAAGCGTCGGCACCATCTGATCTCTGCACCGCCCCGGCCGCTCCGCGCGACCGGGGCGGTGTTGCGTCCGGCCTCCCTTTTTACGCGCCGCTCCCGCGGCTCGGCCCTGGCGGCCCTCCCCGGCTTCGCAGCGCTGCGAAGGACTCCGTCCGTCGGCCCGCGGTGCGGGCGGGGCGTCCGGGCGCGGCCCGCCGTTGATGCCGGGGCGAAGGTCAGCGGCGGACCGCGCAGAGGAGGCCGTCGCCGACCGGGAGGAGCGCCGCCTCCAGGGCCGGGCTCTCCCGGACGCTGCGCAGCAGCTCGCGCACCCGGATGACCTCCACCGGCTGGGCGGCCGAGTCGACCGTACGGCCGTCGGAGAAGACGCCCTCGAAGCAGACCAGGCCGCCGGGGCGCAGCAGACGCAACGATTCCGCGAGGTAGTCGAGGGACTCGGAGGGGTCTCCGTCGCAGAAGACGAGGTCGTAGCCGCCGTCGGCGAGCCGCGGCAGCACGTCGAGCGCGCGGCCCGGGATGAACCGGGCGCGGTTGCCCGCGAAGCCGGCGGCGCGGAAGGCCTGGCGGGCGAAGGCCTGCCGGTCCGGCTCGGGATCCACCGTGGTCAGGACCCCGTCGGGGCGCATCCCGTGGAGCAGGTGGATGCCGGAGACCCCGGTGCCGGTGCCGATCTCGGCGACCGCCTTGGCGTCCGCGGTGGCGGCCAGCAGGCGCAGCGCGGCACCGGTCCCGGGGGAGACGGCCCGCAGACCCGCTTCCCTGGACCGGTCGCGGGCCCATCGCAGAGCGTCGTCCTCGGCGACAAACGCGTCGGCGAACGCCCAGCTCGTCTGCCGGTTGCCGCTAATGACCCTCTCCTGTCCCCATAGTTGGCGCAACGGTGACTGTATCCGCTGACGTCGGGAACCCGCAGATGGGACCGGGCGTTGGGAGTAACAGAGGCGGGATAGAGGGGACGGCAGCGGGCAGATCGGCGGCCCGGGACCCAGGACCCGAGCAAAGTTACTGCAAAAATGCTTATCCAGAGCTGACGGGAGGGGTGGCTATGGTAGGGGCTCCACTGGACACCACCAGAGCCGATAGGGGAGGTGCGGCTGCGCCTGTGGATCGTGGAGGCGTACTGAGACGCCTCTTCTGGTCGGCGGGTGAGCCGAAATCCGTGACCGACATCGCTGACCGTTTCCACACCGCCACCACCGCAACCTTTGCCGCCGATGCGGGCTCCCAGGCGTGGACCCCTCCCACGTGGGAGGAGATCGTCAGCACGCACAGCGCGCGGGTCTACCGCCTCGCCTACCGCCTCACCGGCAACCAGCACGACGCGGAGGACCTGACGCAGGAGGTCTTCGTCCGCGTCTTCCGCTCGCTGTCCACGTACACGCCCGGCACCTTCGAGGGCTGGCTGCACCGCATCACCACGAACCTCTTCCTGGACATGGTGCGCCGCAAGCAGCGGATCCGCTTCGACGCCCTCGGCGACGACGCCGCCGAGCGGCTCCCGAGCAGGGAGCCGTCCCCGCAGCAGGTGCTCCACGACACCCACTTCGACGCGGACGTGCAGCAGGCGCTGGACACCCTCGCCCCGGAGTTCCGGGCGGCCGTGGTCCTGTGTGACATCGAGGGCCTGTCGTACGAGGAGATCGCCGCCACGCTCGGCGTGAAGCTCGGTACCGTCCGCAGCCGCATCCACCGCGGCCGTTCGCACCTGCGCAAGGCGCTCAAGCACCGGTCCCCCGAGGCCCGTGCCGAGCAGCGGGCCCTGGCGGGCGTCGCGGTGGGCGCCCCGGGCGCCGGGGGAGAGGGCGGAGCCGAGTGAGCGGAGTCAGTCCGTCCCCCGCCGAGCAGCACCTGGGCGACCGGCTCGCCGCCCTGGTGGACGGGGAGTTGAAGCACGATGCGCGCGAGCGGGTGCTGGCGCACCTGGCGACCTGCGCCAAGTGCAAGGCCGAGGCCGACGCGCAGCGCCGGCTGAAGACCCTGTTCGTGGAGAGCGCCCCGCCGCCCCTGTCCGCCGGACTGCTGGCGCGCCTGCAGGGCCTGCCGGGCGGAGGTCCCGACGGGGCCGCCGGGCCGCCGGGCGGTGGTCCGGGTGGTCCGCTGGGCGCCGGTTCGCCGGGTGCCGATCCCTTCGCCTCCTTCGGGTACGCCGCCCCGGCCGCCCCGCGCGAGGGGTTCCGCATCCACGAGGTCGCCCGTCCCCGGCGCCGGTTCGCCTTCGTCGCGGCGGGAGCCGTGTCGCTGGCCGCGATCGCGCTCGGGGGTTCACTGCCGCTGGACTCGGTCGAGCCGAACGTGCGGGGCGACGCCCCCGCCACCCGGCCCGGCCCGTCGGTCCCGCTGACCGACGCCTTCGTGCGCGACCGGCTGCCCAGCCCCGGTGGTGTCCCCAGCCCGGGCCCGGCCGGACCGTTCCCCACGCCGACCCCCAGCGCCCCGGCGACCGCGGTCCCGGCGACCGCCGTCCCGGCTTCGCTCGCCCGCTGAGCGGTCACGGCGGAGCCCCGGCGGGAGCCGGGGCTCCGCCGGCGCGCGGCACCTGGTTGAATCTCCGGCAGTTGCGCCGCCGTGCGGTGCGCCAGGCCCGCGGGGAGCGTTCATGTCCGACAGTCGCGACAGTCAGCGGAGCGGTCCGGCTCCGTCCTGGTGGAGCCGGCCCGCCGACCCGGCGCCGTCCGCTCCGGCGGACGGCCCCGCCCCGCAGGCACCGTCCTCCGAGGCGGACTCCGCGACACGGCCCGGGCCCGGGGAGCAGGACGCCGCCCCCGGACCGCGCTACGACCCCTGGGCCGACCGGCCCCTCCACGTGGTGGACCACGGGCATGCGCGCCATGCCCCCGGGATCTGGCGGCTGGTGGTCTTCGGCTCGGTGATCGCCCTCCTCGCCGGTGGCCTCGGCGGCTACCTCGGCATCCTCGCCGAGCGGCGYGCCGGCACCCGCCTGGAGCTCCCGCAGTCCGCCGTCGACCACAAGGACCGGGCCCCGGAGAGCGTGGCGGGCATCGCGGCCACGGCCCTGCCCGGCGTGGTCACCCTGCACGTCAGCGGCGGCGGCAGCGGCGGAGGCGGCACCGGAACCGGATTCGTCCTGGACGACCAGGGCCACATCCTGACGAACAACCACGTCGTCGCCGACGCCAAGAACATAACCGTCACCTTCAGCACCGGCGAGAGCGTCGCCGCCGAGCTGGTCGGCCGCGACGGCGGCTACGACCTGGCGGTCGTCAAGGTGTCCGGAGTCCGCGGCCTGCGCCCGCTGGCCCTGGGCAACTCGGAGAACGTCCGGGTCGGCGACCCGGTCGTGGCCATCGGGGCCCCCTTCGACCTCTCCAACACCGTCACGGCGGGCATCATCAGCGCCACCGGACGCCCCATCACCGCGGGCGGCGACAAGGGCGACGGCAGCGACATCAGCTACGTCGACGCCCTCCAGACCGACGCCCCCATCAACCCCGGCAACTCCGGCGGCCCGCTCCTGGACTCCCGCGCCCACGTCATCGGCATCAACAGCGCGATCCGCGGCGCCGACAAGAGCGACGACGGGGACAGCACCCGTCAGAGCGGCAGCATCGGCCTCGGCTTCGCCATCCCCGTCAACCAGGGAAAGCGGGTCGCCGAGGAGCTCATCCGCACCGGCCGCGCCACCCACCCCGTCATCGGCGTCACCCTGGACATGCAGTACAGGGGGGACGGAGCGCGTGTGGACTCCAAGGGCGAGGACGGGAAGCCGTCGGTGGTCGCCGACGGCCCGGGAGCCCGCGCCGGGATCAAGGCCGCAGACGTGATCACCAAGGTCGACGGGGTCCGCGTGCACGGCGGGGACGAGCTGATCATCAAGATCAGGGCCCACCGCCCCGGGGACCGCCTCACCCTGACCGTGCTGCGCGACGGCACGGAGCGCACGCTGGAAGTGCAGCTCGGCTCGGCGAGCGGTTCCTGACACGAATACCGCATGACGCCCGGGTGAATCCGGGAAGAGGGCCGCACCGACGTAGGGGACCGCAAGGAACGCCGGGTACCGTTGTCCGGGCCCGATGTGGAGAGAGCCGAGGAGCGGCAAGGTGTTCAACGACATAGGCGCACTCGAACTGGTCACGATCGTGGTGCTCGCCATCCTCATCTTCGGCCCCGACAAGCTGCCGAAGGTGATCCAGGACGTCTCCGGCATGATCCGCAAGATCCGCTCGTTCTCCGACAGCGCCAAGCAGGACATCCGCTCCGAGCTGGGGCCCGAGTTCAAGGACTTCGAGTTCGAGGACCTGAACCCGAAGACCTTCATCCGCAAGCAGCTGACCGAGAACGAGGACCTCAAGGAGCTCCGCAGCAGTTTTGACCTCCGCAAGGAGCTGAACGACGTCACCGACGCGGTCAACAGCAAGGACGCGGCTTCCGCCCCCGCCGCCCCCGCCGCCCCCGCCACGCCCGCCGCCGGCACCGGTCCGGACCTGCTGAAGAAGCCCTCCGCCCCGGCCCCCGAGGCACGCACCCCCTTCGACGCCGACGCCACCTGAGCCGCGGCCTGCCCGTCGATCCGGGGCCGGATGGCTATCCTCCATCTGTCCGGACCGAAGACGCCCGAGGGAGGGGGTCCCCCCAGCGCAGCGAGGGGGAGGGCCGTTCCGGACCTCACGGAACGAGAGGCCGCCCAGATGGAGACGACGCGCAGCAGCCGGGTGGGCGTGCAGCCCGCAGAAGCACCCGCCGCGCCCCCGCAGACCGAAGAAGCGACCCCGGGACAGCCACCGGAGCCCGGCGTGCCGGTCCCGGCGGCCCGCCGCGCGGCCGCAGGCTACCTGAAGGCCGACTTCCCCTGGTACGGGCTGGACGGCGCCTTCACCGGCCCCCGCTGGCTCATGCAGGTCGGCACCGGGGCGGACGGCACCGTGGAGCACGGGTCGACCGGCCACGGCGACGAGCCGTCCGCCCGGGGTGAGATCGCCACCGGCGAGAAGGAGCGGTTCGCGGTGGTGATCACCGTGGCCAGCAACCCGCTGCGCCGCAGCGGCGACGGCACCGGCGTCCTGGAGGCCACCTCGGTCTCCTCCGCGGCCTGGCTGGCCRGTTCCGGCCTGCTGGCCTACAGCTGGCCGCAGCAGATGGACCACACCCTGCGCGACGACTGGCTCGACCAGCAGAGCGAGGCGGCGTGGATCCTCGCCGACGACCTCGCGGGGCCGGACTGGTCGACGCTCTCGCTGCCCGTGGACGGGCAGCCGACGCCCTTCCACTACCGCGAGTCGGAGTTCGGCTGGGTGCTGGCCGGCTCCGCCGGGAGCGGGGTCCACCTGGGCGCGTACGGACGCGGGATGAGCGCGTACGGGCTCGGCTTCTCGGCGATCGGCGACCTGGCCGCGTACGAGTAGGCGGCAAGGCGGACGCAGCGCACGACGCAGCGCACGACGCAGCGCACGACGAAGGGCACCGCCGTCCGGCGGTGCCCTTCGTGCCGCGCGGCCCCTTCGCGGGCCGCGGGCGAGGTCAGAACTTGTTGCGCGGGGTGATCCCCAGCGACATGCCCGACAGGCCGCGGGCGCGGCCGCCCAGCTTGCCCGCGATCGCGCGCAGCGCGGCGCCCGCCGGGGAGTCCGGGTCGGACAGGACCACGGGCTTGCCGTCGTCGCCGCCCTCGCGCAGCCGTACGTCGATCGGGATGCTGCCGAGGACCGGCACGGACGCGCCGACCGTCTTGGTGAGCCCGTCGGCGACCTTCTGGCCGCCGCCGGAGCCGAAGACGTCGACCATCTCGTCGCAGTGCGGGCAGGGCAGGCCCGACATGTTCTCGACGACACCGACGATCTTCTGGTGGGTCTGCACGGCGATCGAGCCGGCCCGCTCCGCGACCTCGGCCGCCGCCTGCTGCGGGGTGGTCACGACGAGGATCTCGGCGTTCGGCACCAGCTGGGCCACGGAGATCGCGATGTCGCCGGTGCCCGGCGGCAGGTCGAGCAGCAGGACGTCCAGGTCGCCCCAGAAGACGTCGGCGAGGAACTGCTGGAGCGCGCGGTGCAGCATCGGTCCGCGCCACACGACCGGGGCGTTGCCCGGGGTGAACATGCCGATCGAGATGACCTTCACGCCGTGCGCGGACGGCGGCATGATCATGTTCTCGACCTGGGTGGGACGGCCCTCGACGCCGAGCATGCGCGGCACGCTGTGGCCGTAGATGTCCGCGTCGACCACGCCGACCTTCAGGCCGTCGGCAGCCATCGCCGCGGCGAGGTTGACGGTGACGGAGGACTTGCCGACGCCGCCCTTGCCGGACGCGACCGCGTAGACGCGGGTCAGCGAGCCGGGCTTGGCGAAGGGGACCTCGCGCTCGGCGGTGCCGCCGCGCAGCGTGGCCGCGAGGTCCTTGCGCTGCTCGTCGCTCATCACGTCGAGGGTGACGGCGACGGAGCTGACGCCCGCGACCTTCTCGACGGCCTCGGTGACGTTCTTGGTGATCGTCTCGCGCATGGGGCAGCCGGACACCGTGAGGTAGACCGTGACGGCGACGGCGCCGCCCTCGCCGATCTCCACCGATTTCACCATGCCGAGCTCGGTGATCGGGCGGTGGATCTCGGGGTCGTTCACCGTCGACAGCGCGTCCAGGATCGCGTCCTGCTCGGGCGCGGCGGCGTCGGCGGCGGAGCTTGTGTCGGTAGCCATGCCCCGATGGTACGGCTCGGTAGCTCGCCTCAGGAAAGCCCGTCAGCGGTCGCCTTCGTCACTTTCGCCGGTGAACAGCCGCCGCTCGTCCATCTCCTTGATCAGGTCCTGGAACTCCGACCTGATCCAGTCGCGGGTGGCGACCTCGCCCAGGCCCATGCGCAGCGCCGCGATCTCGCGGGTCAGGTACTCGGTGTCCGCGATGGAGCGCTCGTTCTGCTTGCGGTCCTGCTCCAGGTTGACCCGGTCGCGGTCGTCCTGCCGGTTCTGCGCGAGCAGGATCAGCGGAGCGGCGTAGGAGGCCTGGAGGGACAGCATCAGCGTCAGGAAGATGAAGGGGTACTCGTCGAACCGCAGGTCGTCGGGCGCGAAGATGTTCCACAGCACCCACGCGATGATGACGATCGTCATCCAGACGATGAACCGGCCCGTGCCGAGGAACCGCGCGACCCGCTCCGACAGCCGTCCGAAGGCCTCCGGGTCGTACTCGGGCAGCAGCCTGCGGCGGGCGGGGCGCGGCTGGTCCAGCCGTACGCGCGAACGCGACAGTGCGCTCGCGCCCAGGGCGACGCTGGCCTTCGCCCGCTCGGAGGAACGTTCCGGCCGTTCGTTGCGCAGCCGCTCCGCGGCCTCCTCCAGCCGGTCGGAGAGCCCGTCCCGGGCATGCTCGCGCCGCTCCCGGCGCCGTTCGCGCGCCGCGTCCCCGCGGCCCCGCTCAGTGGCCACGCACGGCCTCCTCGGAATGGAAGTCCGTCTCCCGCCAGTCGTCCGGCAGCAGGTGGTCGAGTACGTCGTCGACGGTGACCGCGCCCAGCAGCGAGCCGCTCTCGTCCACGACGGGCGCCGCGACCATGTTGTACGCGGCCAGGTAGCTGGTCACCGCCGGCAGCGAGGCGTCCGGGCGCAGCGGCGGCAGGTCGGTGTCCACGATCGAGCTGACCAGGGTGAACGGGGGGTCGCGCAGCAGCCGCTGGAAGTGCACCGTCCCCAGGTACTTGCCCGTCGGCGTCTCGTCCGGCGGCCGGCACACGTACACCTGCGCCGCCAGTGCCGGGGACAGGTCCGAATTGCGCACGCGGGCCAGCGCGTCGGCGACCGTGGCGTCGGGGCGCAGCACGATCGGCTCGGTGGTCATCAGACCGCCCGCGGTGTTCTCCTCGTAGGACAGCAGGCGCCGCACGTCGGCCGCGTCGTCGGGCTGCATCAGCGTCAGCAGCCGTTCCTTCTCCGCCTCCGGCAGCTCGGAGAGCAGGTCGGCCGCGTCGTCCGGGTCCATAGCCTCCAGGACGTCGGCGGCGCGCTCCTCCTTCAGCTTGCCGAGGATCTCCACCTGGTCGTCCTCGGGGAGCTCCTCCAGGACGTCCGCGAGGCGGTCGTCGTCGAGGGCGTTGGCCACCTCGGCGCGCCGCTTCGGCGTCAGGTGGTGCAGGACGTTCGCGAGGTCGGCGGGGCGCATCTGCTCGAAGGTCGCCACGAGGCTCTCGGCGCCCTGCCCGTGCTCCTCCAGCGAGAACCCGGTCACCGCCGACCATTCGACGGTCAGGGTCTCGCCCCGGCGGCGCAGCGCGCCCCCCTTGCCCTTGCGCACGAAGATCCGGTCGATCTCCCAGTCGCGGCGGGCCGGGAGCTGCTGGATGGCCACGTCCAGGACGGTGGCCTCCTCGCCGGTGGCGACGAGCGTCACCCGGCGGTCCAGCAGCTCACCGAGGACCAGCCGCTCGGTCGGGCGCTGTTCGAAGCGCCGCATGTTGATGACGCCGGTGGTGATGACCTGTCCGGACTCCACGCCCGTCACCCGGGTCATCGGCAGGAAGATCCGGCGCCGGCTGACGACCTCGACGACCAGACCCAGCAGCCGGGGCGGGCGGCCGCCCACGCGCAGCATGGCGACGAGGTCGCGGACGCGGCCGACCTGGTCGCCGTTCGGGTCGAAGACGGCAACACCCGACAGATGCGAGACGAAGATCCGCGGGGCGCCTGCAGCCATCCGAGCGCCTCCTAGAGCGTCCATCACCAGTCCTGCCGTGCCTCAGGCTAGCCCGTGCCACGGGAAAGCGTCCTGGTGGGGCCCTCCGCCCGGGGGTCCCGTGGGGGTGGCCCCGGCGGCGGGTACGCTGCCTGCTGCCCGCAGACCCCCGACGAGAGGCACCTGCCCGTGACCCCCTACACCCCCGCCGCACGACTGCGCCGGGCCGCCTTCGTCGGTGCCCTGTGCGCGGGTCTCGCCGTCACCGCGACGGGCTGCGGCGGCAGTGCGGAGGACCCCGACAAGGGCACGAACGGGATCGGCAAGCTCGACGCGGACAAGATCGAGGGCCAGTCGAAGGCGGCCGCCACCGCCGCGGCCTCGGTGCACCTCTCCGGGAGCCTGGTCACCGGGGGCAAGACCTTCACCCTCGACATGCGGCTGAAGGCCGACGGCGGCTCCGGCGAGGTGAAGTCCCAGAACGACACCTTCCGGCTGCTGCGGGTCGGCGAGCAGCTCTACCTGAAGGCCGGCGCGGCCTTCTGGGGGAAGTCGGACTCGGCGGGCAAGCTCGGCGACAAGTACGTCAAGGTGCCCGAGAACGACCCCTCGTACAAGCAGTTCCGCGGGTTCACCGACATGCACGTGCTGCTGGACGGTCTGCTCGGTCTGCAGGGCAAGCTCACCAAGGGCGCCTACACCACGGTCGGGCAGACCCGCGCGGTGCCGATCTCGGCGGACGCGGGCAAGAGCGGCAAGCTGACGGTGTCCCTGGAGGGGACCCCGTACCCGCTGCTGATGGAACGCGCGGGCGGCGCGGGCCGGGTGGAGCTCTCCGAATGGGGCAAGCCCTTCCCGCTGGAGGCGCCCACGCAGGACCAGACCGTGGACTACGGCTCGCAGCTGCCGACCACCAAGGACGGCAAGGACACGGGAACCGGTACGGGCAAGGGCACCGGCTCGGGGACCGGATCGGGCTCGGGAACCGGGAGCGGCGCCGGCGGCCCGTCCCCGACGAAGAGCCAGGGCTCGGGCCAGGGCTCCGACCCGGGCTCCGGCTGAGCCCGCTTCGGTACCGGGCCCGCTTCGGCGCCGGGCCCGCTTCGGCGCCGGGCCCGCCCTCAGTACCGGGCCCGCCCTCAGTACCGGGCGCGCCTCAGCGCTTGGCCTTCTTCCGCTTCAGCAGCAGCTTCGGCAGCCCCGCCGGGACGGGCCTGCGGGTGATCGCCGGGGAGGGCAGCGGAGCCGAGGCCAGCGACCCCTCGGGCAGCCCGTCGGCGACCGCCACGGGCTCCAGGCGCAGCAGCCGGCACTCGCGGGCCCAGCGCTCGGTCATCCGCTCCGAGTCGGGCGCGTTCAGCCGCTTGCCCTTCAGCTCGGCGACGGCGGCCTCCCACGACGCGCTGCCGGGTACGAGCTCCCGTACGGCCGCCGTCCAGGCGACGAGCCGGCCGCCCTTGTCCTTGCTGCGCACCGTCACCTCGGCGGCGGCGCCGTCGGTGAGACCCGGGAAGGGCTGCTCGCCGGGGCCGTCACCGAGCACGTGCGCCGCGCCGTCCACCCAGGCGTGCCACAGGGCCCGGTCGGCGCCCGCGCCGCGGACCCAGATCAGGCCGGACTTCTTGGAGGCCTCCTCGACGAGGGCCAGGTCGAGTGCGCTGAGAGTCATGCGCACAGGTTAGGGGGTGCGCCCCGGGGTGCCTACAGCCAGCCGTTGCGGCGGAGTGTCCGGTGGATGGCGAAGCAGCTGCCGACGATCGCGACCATCACCATCGGGTAGCCGTAGCGCCAGTGCAGCTCGGGCATGTGCTCGAAGTTCATCCCGTACACCCCGCAGATCATCGTCGGCACGGCGATGATCGCCGCCCACGAGGTGATCTTGCGCATGTCCTCGTTCTGGGCGACGGAGGCCTGCGCCAGGTTCGCCTGGAGGATCGAGTTCAGCAGCTCGTCGAACCCGATGACCTGCTCGTGGACCCGCGCGAGGTGGTCCGCCACGTCGCGGAAGTACTTCTGGATGTCCGGGTCCACCAGCCGCATGGGCCGCTCGCTCAGCAGCTCCATCGGCCGCAGCAGCGGGGAGACCGCCCGCTTGAACTCCAGCACCTCCCGCTTGAGCTGGTAGATCCGGCCCGCGTCGCCGCCCCGGCTGACGCCCTTGGCGGGGGCGGCGAAGACCGCGCTCTCCACCTCGTCGATGTCGTCCTGGACCGCCGCCGCCACCGCGATGTAGCCGTCGACCACGTGGTCGGCGATCGAGTGCAGCACGGCCGACGGGCCCCGCGAGAGCAGCTCCGGGTCGTCCTGGAGACGGTGGCGCAGGCTCCGCAGGGACCCCTGGCCGCCGTGCCGGACGGTGATGACGAAGTCTGGACCGGTGAAGCACATCACCTCGCCGGTCTCCACCACCTCGCTGGTGGCCGTGAGTTCGGCGTGCTCCACGTAGTGGATCGTCTTGAAGACGGTGAAGAGCGTGTCGTCGTAGCGCTCCAGCTTCGGCCGCTGGTGCGCGTGCACCGCGTCCTCCACGGCCAGGGGGTGCAGGCCGAAGGTGGCGGCGATCCCCGCGAACTCCGCCTCGGTGGGCTCGTGCAGTCCGATCCAGGCGAAACCGCCGCTCTCGCGGACCCGGCGCATCGCCTCACGCGGCGTCAGGCAGCCGCGGCCCGGCTCCAGGGGGTCGCGCCGGCCGTCGCGGTACACGGCACAGTCGACCACCGCACTGCTGGCGGAGGGGTCGCGGGTGGCGTCGTAGCCGGGCTGGACGGGCGTGGACCGGCGCAGGGCCGGGCGGACGGCGGCACGGAGGTAGGGCAGCATCGACATGGCAGGCTCCTTCGCGCGCACGGCTGCGGACCGTACGGGTGGGAGGCCCTCCGGGCGCGGGTGGGCAGACCCGGGCGGACGGAGGGAAACAGGACGGAGGACAGAAGTTCTGCCGTCGCTCTTCTGCTGATCAGAAGATCAAAGGGGGCGGGACGCGCCCTGCACAGAAGCGGAAGAGCGATCGGTACTGCACGATCGACTTCGATCCATCGCAGCCCCACCTCCTCCGGCCGGTCCCCCGTGAGGGACGTCCTGTCGCCGGAGCACCGAAACAATTGTTTCCGAGTGCGGCCCCGACCAGCTGTCAACACTATCAGCCGACGGATGGTCAAGACCCGCCCTTTACCCGGGGGATAGGAGTTCTATGCTCGCTCCATGGCAGAAATTCTGGCCCTCGTCGAAGCCCGGCTGCGCAACGCGTTCGGCGAACCCGACGCCCGCGCCGCCGTCACCTTCCTGGGCACCGACCGCATCGAGGTACTCCGTTTCGCCGAGGGCGACCTCGTCCGGTACGCGACCCTCGGGATGTCCGCACACCCGATGACCGACCCGACCGCCGTGGTCGCCGACCCGGTGCGCGGCCCGCGCGCCGAGCTGGTGCTCACCGTACGGGCGGGCCTGGCCCCGACCGACAAACTCCTGCGCCCGCTCGCGGTCCTGGCGGCCTCCCCGATGGTGGAGGGGCTGATCGTGGCCCCCGGCGCTTCCCTGGACGTGGGCGAACCGCTGTGGGAGGGGGCCGCGTTCAGCTCGGTCCTCGTCGCGGAGCCGGGCGGACTCGTCGAGGACCTCGAACTGGACGAGCCCATGGATCCCGTCCGCTTCCTCCCCCTCCTCCCGATGACGGCGAACGAGGCCGCCTGGAAGCGGGTGCACGGCGCGGCGGCCCTCCAGGAGCGCTGGCTCGCGCGCGGCACCGATCTGCGGGACCCTCTGCGTACGGCCGTCGCACTGGACTGACCGGCGCGCCCGCGGGTACGGATGACATCCGGACGGGTGATCGTGCCTTGACGGCGCGCCGGGCGGGGAGGAGCGTGCTTCTTATGAGGGGCGAACCGAGTTGCCCGAAGTGCGGTGGCCGGGTCCGAGCGCCCGGTCTTTTCGCCGACTCCTGGCAGTGCGCGGTGCACGGCGCCGTCCATCCGCTACAGCCTGTCATCCCACCGAGCGTCGAGGGTCTCGGCGTGGTGGTGAACCGGGCCCAGGTCCCCGTCTGGATGCCGTGGCCGCTGCCCGTGGGGTGGCTCTTCACCGGGGTCGCGACCGCCGGTGACGACCGCAGCGGGGGCCGGGCCACCGCCGTGGCCTGCTCCGGGCCGGGGCCGCTGGGCGGCATCGGCGAGCTGCTGCTGATCGCGGAGGAACTGGGCGTGGGGCTGGGCTCCCGCTTCGCGGGCATCGACGCCCCCGACCCGGGCCCGTACATGAAGGTCTCCGCCCCGCCGCACGCCAAGGTCGTCGCCGCGGGGCGGCCGACGCCGCTGTGGCACGTCAGCGGGGCGCCGGACGACCGGGCGGTGTTCGCGGGCGAGGCGCGGGGGCTGTGGCTGTGGGCCATCGTCTGGCCGGAGCAGTCGGGACTCCTCATGTACGACGAACTCGTCCTCACAGACCTCCGCGACGCGGGCTCCGAGGTCGAACTCCTGCCGTGCGGAGCCCTGACGCCCCGCATCCTTTCCTGACGCGCCGCTCGCGCGACCCGGCCCCGGCGGGCCTCTCCGGCTTCGCGCCGCTGCGCCTGGCCCCTTTCCGACGCGCCGCTCGCGCGGCTCGGCCCTGGCGGGCCTCTCCGGCTTCGCGCCGCTGCGCCTGACTCCGTCCGGCGGGTGGTGGGGCGGGGTCGCTGCCCGTGGCTGGTGTCCGGCCGTCGTGTGCGGGTGGGTTGCCGCTGCGCGGGGCTGGTCCCCTACCCGCCCTTCCTCCGTTCCCGCCTCAGGCGCCGGCGCGGCTGAAGAACACGGGCGTGACCCGTACTCGTGCCGGGTGCGGCTCCCGACACGGCGCTCCGCGCCCGCGCCTCAATCGCCGGCGGGGCTGGAATTGCCCTGCGGGCAATCCGGCCGGCCAAAATCCAGCCCCGCCGGCGTTTGAGGCGCGGGGGTCCGGGGGCGGAGCCCCCGAAG
>NZ_JBFRER010000096.1:0-28820 GCF_052114405.1 Streptomyces sp. M-16
CAGGCGCTCCCGGCCGCGGTCCCGCTCGGCGCCGCGCCGGCCGCGTGCCGCGCCCGGCTCGCCGTCGGGTGCCCCCTCCGGGTTCGCGCGGCCCTCCGGCGGCCGGGTGCCCGCGGGCTCCGAGGGCGTGCCCGTGCCGTCGTCCGTCCGTGGATTCCCGGACGGGGGCCCCTCCCGCAAGCGGTCGAAGCGCTCCGCGTGGCCCGCCAGCGGGAAGGTGAGCCCGCCCACCGGGTCCCACCAGCCGACGGTCTCCGCGCCGCGCCGCTCCAGCTGGCGGGCGACCACCACGCGGAAGGAGGCCGGCCGGTCGGCGAACCACCAGCGGTCCCTGATCTGCCCGTTCATGATCACTTGGCGTCCGCGGCGCAGCTCCCAGTCCAGCGAGACGGCCCACAGCGGCATCATGCCGTCCGCGGTGACCGGCGCCCCGTCGCCCGGGGGCCCGCTCCGGCGGTCGGCCGCCGGTGGGGCGCCCACGGCGCCGGCGCCGTCGGCCCGCTTCGTCAGGTCGGACGCGCTCACCGGCTCCACGTCCAGTCCGCGGCGGCCGGCGGCTCGGGAGGCTGCTCCCCGGACCGCTTGCCGCTCCAGGTGAGTTCGCCGGGGACGAAGCCGTTCCGCTCCACGATCGCCTCGTGCACCCGCTCCAGGAGGTCCTCGGTGCGGTCGCACGCCGCGCCCTGCGGATCCGGACGGAGAAGGACGTCGGGCTCGCCGTCGACCTGGTAGAGGAGGACGGCGTCATCGCCGTCCGTGCCGATCGTGGTCCGGTACGTCGCCCCGCTCGGGCGTTCGAAGCTCAGCAGCAGGCGTCCGTCCCGCTCGGTGCCGCCGGTGAAGGAGAAACCCTCACCGAGCATGGCGTCCTGCAGCGCCTCGGCGAGGTCCATCCGGCGCGTATGGGCCAACTGGAGTTCGTCCAGCCGTGCTTCGGCTCCGACGAGCAACTCCTCCAGCGCCGCGACCGCCGTCAGCGCGTCCCCCGCCGCACCCGCCGCGAGCGGGCCCGTCACGGCGGTCAGCGCCGCCTCGATCCGCTCCGCGAGCTCGGGATCGGCCAGCTCCACGGCCTCGGCGGCCGCTTCCTCCACCGACTGCCGTACGACACCGAGCCGGTCCGCCGCTTCGGCGAGCGYCGCCGCGAGCTTTTCCCGCTCCGCCTCCGCGGCCTCCTCCGCCGCCTGCGCCGCCGCCGGCCGGTCCGCCTCCCGCCCGGCGGCGCTTTCCTCCGCCCGCAGGGCGGCCTCCCGAGCACGCTCGACCCGGCGGAGCTCCTCGGCGGCCCGCTCCCCGCCGGTCGCGGCGTGCCGGGTGAGCGCGTGTTCCACGGTGCCGAGCAATGCCCCGAAGCGCGTCTCCCCTCCCGGTCCGGTCGCGGCGCGCAGCTCACCGAGCAGGTCGACGCAGTGCCGGTACCCCTGCGGGTCGTGCTCCCGGGCCTCCGGCCCGATCCGGGCGAGGCGTTCCTCCAGCCCGGCCAGGACGGCTCCGTGGCCGGCGCCCCGGTCGGGAGCCTCCCCCTCCCGGCCGAGCAGGACCACCCGGCCGCGCAGCTCCTCGATCGCCGGGCCCAGCTCCTCCGCGCGGCCGACGCTGCCCCGCAGCAGGTCCAGCCGCTCCCGCAGGGCCCGTACCCCGGAGTCCTGCCCGCGGACCCGGCCCAGCAGCCCTTCCACCTCGGCCAGCCGGCGCGCGTCGGCGCCGGACTGCTCCTGGCGCGACCGGGCGGCATGCGCCTCCTGCCGGGCGGCCCGGCGGGCGGCCAGCTCGGCCTCCCTGCGCTCGGCCTCCGCCCGCGCCCGTTCCCGGCGCGCCGCGGCCTCCCGGGCCCGCCGCTCGGCGCGCTCGGCCCGCTCCTTGGCCCGCTGCGCCTCCAGCCGCTTGCGTGCCGCCTCCCGGCTCCGGCGCCGTTCCGCCTCCAGCCGCGCGTAGGCCGGCGCGACCGTGACGGTGCTGTACTTCGGTGATCCGCTCATGCTTCCCTCCCTGCCTCGGCCCGCAGGACGAAGCCCCGTGCCGCGAGTCGTTCCTCGAGCCCTTCCCGGAACCCCGGAGCCGGCGGCACCCCCGCCCAGGACAGCGACCCGTCGGCCTCGACGGACAGCTCGACCCCCGCGCTGGTGTCCGGCTCGGTCCCCACGTGCGCGTAGCGGTCGGTCAGCGCGACGACGCGCTGGTTGGAGGAGCCGCGCCAGCGCAGGCCGTGCCGCCGGGAGGCCACGTACGGGCCGTCGACGAGGAGGTCGAGGCGCCGCAGCAACGCGCGCCGGTCCGGGTCGCCCCGGCGCAGGGCCTCGTACCGGAAGCCGGAGTAGGCCATCGCGCCGAAGCCGGGGCGCCGCTCCCGGACGCGGTCGAGCAGCGCGGCCAGCCCGGCCGCCTGGGCGAAGGGCTCGCCGCCGGAGAGGGTGACGCCCTCGATGTCGGGCAAAGCGCACAGCCAGTCGGAGAGTTCGGCCACGGTGTGGTCGGTGCCGCCCTCGAAGGGCAGGGTCTCCGCCGCCACACAGCCCCGGCAGCGCAGCGGGCAGCCCTGCACCCAGATCACGGCCCGGACCCCCGGCCCCAGGACGGTGCAGCGGTCGAGCCTCCTGGCCAACGAGAGCCGGTTCACCTCTGCCATGCGGCCTTCTCCTCCATGCCCTCGGCGTCCTTCGCAAGCGGCGCGGCGCGGGCGGCGGGCGGCCCCGGGACCTGCGCCGGATAGCCGTCCGCGCCGTGTTCGGCCAGGTCGCACCACGGGCACCACGGGCGCTCCGCCGTGTGCACGTGCAGGGGGTTCCTCCGGCAGGTCCTCAGCCGCGCCGGCTCCGACTCCGCGGCCAGCGCCTCGGCCCAGGCCGACGCGGGGGGCCGCACCCCGCCGAACGCGGCCCGGAACAGGGCCGTGAGCCGGCGGGGGAGCAGGTCGAGGGGCGGCGCGGACCGGGGCAGGACCACCGAGGTCCGGTCGAGCAGGCGGCACCGTCCGTGCAGGACGTTGTCGTCGTACGAGAGGTAGTCGGCGTCGGCCGCCGGGTGTCCCGCGAAGGGATGGAGCCCGCACATCAGCAGCTCGTGGACGAGGACCGCGAGCACGAAGTCGTCGGCCGTCCGGTCGGGCGCGGTGCCGGCGGGCGCACCGATCCGCTCGGGCGCCGTGTGCCCCGGGCTGCCCATCCGGCCGGCGAACACCTCGCCGCCGTCCGTGAACTGCCAGGAGTCGACGTCGGCGATGCCCACCGCACCGTGTGCGTCGACCCAGAGGTTGTCCGGCTTCAGGTCGCCCACCACGTAGCCCTCGGAGTGCAGGTCCGCGAGGAGGCGGGCGAGCGAGAGACCGGCGGCGAGCGCGGTGGCCCACGTCGCGCGGGGGAGGTGCGTGCGGCGGGCCTGCGGGGTCAGCAGCCGGGCGAACGGCTGGTGGGCGTGGCGCATGTCGGCCATCACGTAGCCGTCCACCCCCTCGGGGCCCGGCCCGCCGGCCCGGACCCCCACCATCGGCCAGGCCACCCGCTGGGTGGCCCCCGACAGCAGCCGGACGGCTCGCGGCTCGCGGCGCTGGCGCACCAGCCGGTCGATCCGGCGCCGGTAGGCGGCCGGGTCCGGCGGGTCGGGGACCAGTTTGGCGACCAGCGGGCGCGCGTGGTCCACGGCGTACACGACCCCTTCCGAGCCGCTGCCGATCCGCCGCGTGAGGTGCCACGTGTGCCCGCTGACGGACACCACGGTGAGGGCCATCGTCACCTGCCGTCCGTCAGGGCGCAGAGCACGGTCAGATCGTCACCGGTGCGGGCCGCCCCGGGCCCGGAGAGCAGGGCGCGCAGGGGTTCGGCGTCACCGCCGTTGGAGCGGAGCGTCGCGGCCAGCCCGCAGAAGAACCGCTCGGACGGTAACGGGCCCGCCTCGGGCGGGAGTGCGCGTACCGAGGGGTGGTCGAGGGTCAGGGCCGCGCAACCGTCGGTGGCGAGCACGACCCCGCTGAGGTCCGGCTCCCACAGGACGAAGGACCGTAATCGCAGGGCCGCCCCCGGCGAGGAGAGGAAGACCGTCTCCGGCGCGCCGGGGACCGGCGGCGGCAGGACCAGGTGGCACCGCTCCCGCGCCCCGGCGGCCTCCGAGGGCCCGGCGGGCTCCCCGGCCCCGGCGGCCTCGCGGGTCAGCACCGTCCCGAAGCAGTCGCCGACCGACACGAACGCCACCCAGGGCGGCCGCACGACCGCCGCGGCCAGCGTCGCGGCCAGCGCTCCGGCCTCCACCGGGCCTCCGGGCGCGGGCACCGCCGAGAGCACGCCCTCGACCGCCCGCCGGTACTCCTCGACCACCCGCGCACCTGCCGCGGCGATCCAGCCCGTCCACACCTCGGGGGCGTCCCCGGCCCCGGGAACGCCCTCGGCCAGGACCCGGCAGGCGGTGTCCACGGCGATGTGCGCGCCGAGGGCGCTGCGCTCCCGGCCTCCGGCGCCGTCCGCGACGGCGAGCACGGCGCTCCCGCCCAGGCCGACCGCCTTGAACGCGTCCTGGCACCCCTGCCCGCGGGCCAGGTGCGCGGTCCCCTGGACGGCGGCCCCCGCCACGATCACCGGAACTTCTCCTCAAGCAGTCGCATCCGGCGCTCCTGTTCCACGAGGTGGGCCGTCTGGACGTGGATCTCGTCGGCCGCCTGGACCGCGCCGATCCGGTCCGAGCTCTGGAACAGCAGATCGAGGATCTGGCCGAAGGGCAGGCCCTCCAGCATCAGAGCGCCCTTCGGCGCGAGGACCCGCAGCAACTCCAGATCGGCGCCGCGCACCCCGATCGCCTGGAGCACGCACTCGCCCCTCTCCTCGCCGAGGCGCACCCTGCGCGCCGTACCGGCCAGCGCGGCGGCGTCCATCGGCTCCCCGTCCGCGTCGCTCGGCGCACCGTCGGTCAGCACCCACAGGAACGGCCTGCGCACCTGGACCTGCCGTGCCTGCAACGCCCGGTGGCGGGTGCGGGCCAGGTCGAGGGCCGACTCGACGGCCTCCGACATCCGGGTCAGCCCGGACGCCTCCAGCCGGGGCGGGCGCATCCGGTCGACCGGGACGAAGATCCGGTCCGGGTCGGCCTCGGCCACCGGCACCAGCCGCTCCCGGTCCGGATCGAAGACCCGTACCCGCGAGTCGAAGGTGATCAGGCAGACCTCCACCCGCGCGCGTAGCCTCGGCTCCGCCCGTACCCCGTCGAACCAGCCGGTCAGAGCCTCGTTCAGCTCGTCGATCCGAGGGTTGCCGGCCGGGCGCCCCATGGACTGCGAGGTGTCGAGGAGCAGTACGACGGGCTGCCGTTCGTCACAGCCCTCCGCGAGTCCGAAACCGTACTCACTCATTCCGCAGAGCCCCGCCCTCGTCCGTCCCGCCCTCGTCCGTCCGGGTCGCGGCCCGCGCGAGGAGGAGGTGCCGCGCGGCGTCGTGGCGCACGACGACCTCCGCACCCGGCGCCAGCCCGGGGGAGTCCGGGAGCATGCGCAGCAGCACGCCTTCGACCAGCACGTACGTGTCGGGAGCCGGCCAGGTGATGACCCGGCCCGGTGTCCCGTGACCCCACTGTCGCATCCCACCGCTCATGGGCCCACGCTAGGTGACGCGACATCAATTACGTGCGCGTCAGCGGAGATTGCCCCCACGAAGATCCCTCCCATGCCCCTGTGCGCCGCCCCGTGCGCTCTCGCGCGCACCGGGCACCCTTCCATTGCACCGGGTCAGCCGGTCGGCCTCCGGTCGTGCGCGGGGCGGATTCCGGCCGGGACGCGCTCCACCACCGCCGCCGCCTCGGCCGTGCGCACCACGAAGTGGACGTCCCACTGCGCCCCGCGCGCCAGCTCCGCCTCCACGGCCGCCCACACGGCGCGCAGACTGACCTCGTAGGACAGGCCGCCGCGGCCCGAACCGAGCAGCGGGAAGCAGACCGAGCGCAGCGGCGGCGCATGGCGGCCGTGCTCCTCGGCCAGCACCGCCAGGGCCCGGGACACCGCCCGGGTGACGTCGGCCGGCAGCACGTCGTAGTCGTTGGTCCCGGCCCGGGGGACGGCGACCGCCGCGTGGTAGATGCGCCGGATGCCCTGGGCGGCCAGGGCCCCGGCGCCGGTGGCCACCACGGTGCCGGGCCGCACCGCCCGCCCCGACGCGCCGTGCCGCTCGGCCCACCGGCGCAGTTCCGTCGGCAGCGGGTCCGCCAGGACCTCACCGGTGACTCCGTGTACGGCCGCCGCCCGCCGTAACGAGGCGGCGATGGACGACTTGTACGCCTCGGGCAGCGCGAAGTGGACATTGGACGGGGAGACGATCACGTCCACGTCGCGCAGCAGGTCCACGGGGTGCACGTGCACGGTGAGCCCGACCGGCCGGCCGGCGGTGCGGACCTCCACGGTCCGGTGGGTGCCCAGACCGCCCCCGTCCGCCCCGGCCGCAGGGGCGTCCGTGGCGCCCGCGTCCGCGGCCAGCCGCACTATGTGCTCGGCGACCTGGCCGAGCACCATCACCTCCTGGTCCTTGCGGAACCGCTCGACGCTCACCCCGTAGAGCGAGGCCGCCCTGGCGCGGCGGGAGGACGCGGGCCAGTCCCGGGTCCCCTGGGCCAGCCCCAGGGTGTACTCGGCGGCGCTGCGCAGCGTCCCCGCGTCCAGGCGCGCGACCGCGCACCGCAGCAACACCTCGATGGGCGCGCCCGGCGGCCGGGCCGAGGGGGTGGCGGCCGCCTCCGCCGCCGCCTCCAGGGCGGGCAGCGCGCGTCCCCTCAGCCGGACCAGTCCCGCGCGCCTGACCTCCTTCAACTCGGAGAGGAGTGCGGCGTAATCAGATGGAGGCAAGGCCATGGACCCACGATGGCATCACCCTTCACAGACGGACAAGCCACGGCGGCCCGCCCGTCGGCATCACCGCGTCACGGGTTTCGACACCTGCGCCCGCAGTGGATCGAGCAGTACGTTCACTTCCCCGACGCCCTCGGGGGAGCCGAGGTCCGCGATGCCCCGCCCCGGCAGCACCTCCAGGGCGTCGCAGTGACAGTCGTCGAAGCGGTCGTGGAAGAGCACCATGGAGTGCCGGGGGCGGTTGCGGCGTGACTGCCAGACGAGCCCCATCGCGTCGGGCGCCTGTGCCCGGATCTCGCTCGTCCACCGCCGTGCCATCGGATAACTCCGCTCGTCGTCCAGCAGGTTGGCGGTCTGGTGAACGGCGGCCAGGTCCTTCTCCTCGATCAGGGAGACCAAGGTCAGCTCGCGCGTGGTGCGCAGCACGCTCAGCGTCCGGCCGTGGACGGTGGCGTACGGGATCTCCCTCCTGCCGCCCGTCCACGGCACCGAGCGCAGCACGCTCTCCGCGACGGCGGTCAGGGCGTTGTCGGCCACGTACAGGCTCCGGTACGGGTCCAGCACCGTGCCCTCGAAGCGGCCGCCGCCGAGGTGGAGGTCCGCGAGTGTCGGGTTGAACTGGGTGGGCCGGTACTTGGACTTGTGCACCCGCCACAGCTCCGTGCCGGCCGGGACCACCTCGCGGTTGGGGTCCAGTTCGTCCTTGATCATGGGGAAGAGCCTGATCAGGGGCGGGAGGTTGCCCATCATTCCCCCTCCACGAGTGCGCTGGCCGCGCCGACGAGTTCGTGGTCGGGCAGCCGTCCCAGGAACGATGCGGGGGTTCCGCCCAGCCAGGTGTTCCCGCCGAGCCACCAGGACGCGGCGCCCCGGGGGTCGATGTCCGCCAGGAGCAGCCGGTTGACTTCGAGGACGACCTCGTGCGGGGTGCCGCCGCCCGTGGGGAACTGGAACCGCGGGTAGCGGTCGCCGTTCGGCGGGTCCGGCAGCCTGATCAGTTCGGGCGGCGGCGCACCACCGCAGCGGGCCGTCGCCTCGGCCGCCGAGAACGCCGGCTCCCGCAGCAGCGGATCCGGCGCGCGGTCGTCGCCGGTCCCCACGGGGGGCGTCGCGGCGGGACCGGGACCGGGAGCGGCCGGTGCCGGGTCCGGCGCCGCCATGAGGCTGATCAGTGCCAGCGCCTCCGTCACCGCCGCCGGCCCCGGGGGCTCGGCCACCAGGCGGGCGCCGTTCACCGCACTGCGCACCGGATGCTCGAACGGCAGCGGCCGCAGCGCCAGCCTGACGCCCTGGAGCGCCCTGCGCACCGCCATGGTGTCGTCCGGCGGTGCTTCGGCGAGCGCGGTCAGCCGGGTGAGCAGCAGCGCGTGCTGCTCGTCGTCGAGCGCCGCGCGGATGGACTCCCGGTGCTCGCCGATCAGGGCGAGCAGCGGCTCCGCGGACGGTCCGCGGCCCTCCTCGTTCATGCTGTCCCTTCTGCTGTGTTCGTCGCGCCCGGGCCCGGATGTCCCTGATGGACGAAGGCGGCCCAGAGCGCGGTCCGTTCCAGTCCCGGCTGTCCCATCTCCCGGAGCAGGTCGCCCCGGAGGGAGCCGGGGTTCTCGCGGCGGGGGTCGAGCATCCACAACTGCGCGGCCCGCAGGGCGTCCACGGGACTGAGCCCGTCGACGGCCAGGTGGTGGTGGAACACGGCCATCAGCAGCGCCGTCGCACTGTCCTGGGCCAGCCACCGCGATCCCACGACGTCCCGCGCTCCGGCGGCGACGAATGCCGTGGTCAGGGTCAGTGCCTCGTCGTGGTCACGTGTGCTCAGATCCGTCTGGCACGCGCTCAGGACCACCAACGGCCCCTCGGACCCCTCCTGCCGCCCCTCCCGGTCGAGCAGTCGCGTCACGGACAACGGTGCCGGTGTGCACTCCTCGTCGGCCGCGAGGTGCAGGGCCGAGACCGTGGGGCGCGTACCCGCCGAGCCGTGCGAGACCACGTGCAGCAGGGAGGTGCCGTCGGAGAGGAACCCCAGGACCGCCTCGGGCGTGCCGGGCGGCAGCTCCTCGCCGTAGAGCGCGCCGCACAGCCGGGCGTGCGGATAGAAGGCGTCCCGCAGCGCGGTGACCTCCGTATCGGAGAAACCCAGGCTCATCGTCGGGTCGGCGACCAGGACGGGGGCGGCCACCGGGTCCCGCGGAGCCCGTCCCGCCGTCCGCAGGAACTGGCCGCCGGACGCCGCGTAGCTGATGACCGCCGCCTGGCAGAGCCGCTCGTGGGCCGCCCCGGCCGGCAGCCGCGCCGCGTGCCACGGCACGATCCCCAGGCGCCCGCAGGGCACCAGTACGACACGGAGCGGACCGTCCTCGTCCCCGCGTCCTTCGCCGTCCGCCGCCAGGCGTTCCTCGATGCCGCCGAGGACCGGGCCGAGGGCCTGGAACGCCCAGTCGCACAATTCCTCCAGGGCCTCTTCCCACGCCCGTGCGACGGCCGTGTCGTTCTGGTCGCGGTCCCGTGCCGCCGCGGCCTCCACGTACCGTGCCAGCGGGCCGTCCTCGTCGTCGGTGAGCCGGGGCAGGGCGCCGGCACCGGCCCCCAGCCGCGGCCCCACCGCGATCACCAGGCCCGGGCCCTCGTCGTCGCCGGCCAGCAGGTAGAGGAGTACGTCCGCACCCGCGTCGGCGAGCCCGTCCGCGAGCTCGCTCAGCGTGGGCGTGCTCAGCAGGCCGCCGTCCCGGCGGTAGCCGAGGGCGTCGAGGGCCTGGCGGCGCAGGGTGCTCGGCAGCACACCGGGAACCTCCCCCGCATCGCCCGGACCGCCGCCCCCGTCCGCGGTGCCCCCGCCACCCCGCGCGGCGCCGTCGGCCGTCCGCCAGGCCTCGGCGAGGTCCGGGCGCCCGGCCGCCTCCAGGCGTTCGGGCACGGCGGAGGAGGTGGAGGCCGCCTGCAGGACCAGTGCCCGGCCCAGCTCCAGCGAGGCCACGGCCTCGTGCAGCCGTCCGTACGAGGCGGCCATCCGGGCCGCCCGTACGCCGCGGCTGGCCCCGGTGCGGGCGGCCAGCAGACCGTGCTCGGCGCCCGCCTGGAGGAGGACGTCGGCGGCCAGGGCCGTCAGCGCCTCCTCGGCGGCTTCGAGCGCGCCGCCGTCCGCCGGGGCGGAGGCGTCTTTCCGGAGCTGCCCGCGCAGGTGGTAGGCCTCGGCCAGGTGCCACAGCGCGTCGGCGGCGATCCGCGGCGCCCTGCCCTCCCGGACGCCCTCCCGCAGGCGTTCGAGCTCGGCGATCAGGACGTCGAGCACGGCCGGGTCCCGGTCGAGGCCGAAGCGCACGCCCAGGGAGAGCGTGGAGGTGTACAGGTCCTCCATCGAGGCGTCCGGGGACGGCGGAACGTGGTCGGGGACCGCCGTCGCCGGCTCCCCGGCGAGGGCGGCGCGGATCATGCCGAGGTCCCCCGTCCAGGGGACGGGCAGCTCGCCGGCGAACGGCAGTCCGCTCTCCCCGGCGCGGTTCGTCGCACGCTCGACGTGGGGCAGGGCCCGCAACAGCGTCTCCCGGTCCCGGGTCGCGACCCCGAGCGAGCCGTACGCCGCGCCGAGCGCACCGTCCACCGCGAACCGGAGCGGATCGCCCTCGGGGACGGCCGCGCCCAGGGTCTCCGCCTCTGCCACGAGCGCGTGGAGCGCCGGGAGGTCCTCCGCCTCCCGCGCCTCCATCGCCCGGGAGGCGATCTCCATCGCACGCCCCAGGACGGCGGGGTCGCCCATGTCCCGGGGCAGCGAGCCGGAGATCGCCTCCAGGTGGCCGATGACCGTGCCCAGGTGCGCGCGGCCGGCCGCCTGGTCCTGGCGGGAGCCGCCCACGGCCGGACTGATGCCGAGCAGGAGTGCCCTGAGGCCCTCCAGGGCGGAGCTCTGGTCGGGGCCCGGCAGCGGCAGGTCCTGTGCCGAACGCAGCTTGGCGAGGAGGTCGTCGAGCGCCCGGGGGTCGCCGCCGCGCAGGACGGGGTCCAGCCCTTCGGTGGTCGCGTTGACGGCGTCCAGGGCGCGGACCAGGTTCCGGAGGTCATCGTGAGTGAGCGTCGGCCCCTGCTCCGGCCCTGGCCCCTGCTCCGGCCTTGGCTCCGGCTCCGGCCCCTGCTCCGGCCCCCGCTCCGGCCCTGGCCCCCGCTCCGGCCCCCGCTCCGGCCCTGGCTTCGGCTTCGGTCCCGGCTCCGGTCCCGGCCGCCGGGGCGGGCCGGGCGGTGTCGTCCCGCCGTGCTCCCCACCGGCCCCGAAGCCCCCGGCGCCCGCGAAGGCCCGGTCCATCATCTGCCGTAACTGATCCGCGAAGGGCGAACCGGCCGGCACCATGCCCGACAGCATCCGGGAGAGCCCTTGCGGGGACGGGTTCGCGAGGACCTCCTGGACCTGGCGCAGCGGATCCAACACCTCGGCGGGCAGGGGGAGTCGAGCCGCGTCCTCCATCAGCCCGCCCAGTTCGGACGCAGCCTTGAGCATCCCGGCGGGGCCCGTCCGGGTGACCCAGTCGAGATAGCCGGAGAGGTCGGGCGCGGCCCCGTGGGAGCCCTCCTGGGGCTGGATCGGCGAGACGTGGGTGATCAGGAACAGCGCCGCCCATCGCCGCTCCTCCTCGGTCACCACCGCCCCCAGCGGTGTCGTACGGTCCCGGGCGTCGCGCAGCAGCGCCTCGGCCCGCTCCCGGTCCCCGGCCGTACCGCCCCCGGTCGCGTGCCGCAGGGTCAGCGCACCCGCGAGCCATACGTTCACCGAGCCGCGCAGTCCCTCGTCGTGGTCCAGCAGACCGGCGAGCCGGTCGAGTTCGGCGACCGACGCCTCGCAGGCACGGAGTGACGGCGGACCGGCCCCCCGCAGACCGGGAAGCAGCCGCTTGACCCGCTCCACGGCGTCCGAGACCCAGACGCGCAGGCCCTCGACGCCACCGCTCTCCTCCCGGCTCACCGGCATTCCGCCTCTCCGGCCACGCACGCACGGCCCCCACGCGCTCCCCACAGGCTCCGAACTCCCCACTATGCACATCCGCGCTGGACGTCGCGGGGAGTTCCCCGCTTCTCCCGGTCAACGACCGGAGTCCGACCCGGAGGTGCCCAGATCGGCCCGCATCTCCCGCCGCATCTCCCGCAACCGGGCCCACAGCGACCCGATGGCCGCGCGCGCGGCGGCCGGTGAGTCCCCCGGCCGCGCCGCGCCCTCGTCCAGCCGCCGGAGCATGCCGTAGACCGCGCCGAGACCGTGACTGACGGCGGCGGCCTGGTCGAGCACCCGATCCGGCAGCCGCATCTGCGCCTCCGCGTACACCTCCCGGTGGTGGTCGCGCGCCCCGGTGAGCCGTTGCCGTGCGCGGGGCAGCTCGGCGTCCTGCCCCAGCGCGTGCAACTGGTCGTTGAGCGCGGCCAGATAGTGCCGGCCGGAGGTGTTGAGGGCCACGTAGCACGCCCGCAGTTCCCGGGACGAGGCGCGCCGGTCCCGCAACTCCTCGGTGCGTTCCTGATCCCGCTGCCGACTGCGGTCCGCCGCCCGCTGGGTCAGGAGCGCGGACATCAGTGTGCCGACTACGCCCACGACAGCCGTCAGCAGAGCGGTCAGCACACCGATGTCCACGCGGCCCCCCCCTTGTTCCCCGCACGACAAGCGAAGCAGCGGGGGTGCGCCGGGTGAAGGCCCGGCCCGGACTTCGCCCGGTGTTTGCCCCGTTGCCGCCCATCGGGGGCCGGGAGCGGGGGTGCGGTGGGCGGTGCCGGGGTGGTGATCGGTCGATTTCCGGTCGGGAAGGGCGAGTTGACCACGATCGGGTACGACGGGAGCACTCTGCGGCCATCATGGGGCCGCGGGAACGACCGGATGGATTCACCGAGCCGACGGGGGCGTGGGGGCATGGCGGAGGCGGAGGACGGGGAGAGCGGCGGGGTCCGGGCACTTCGGACCTGGGCCACGGAGGCGGGCGAACGCGCCGCCCGGCTGCTGGGACGGGACGACGACCGGTCTCCGGCGTCCGCCGGGGAGTTCGAGAGCTCCGACGCCGAACTCTCGCGGCTGCGGCCCCTCCTGGACCACGAGCCGGAGCTGCTCGGCAGGATCACCCTGGTGCACGGAGGCCTGCTCGCCATCCGTCACGCCACCGGGCGGGGCCTGCCGGACGACCCGGAACGGGCCCGGCGTCTGCTGGAGGAGGTGCGGGACCGTACGACGGTCGCCGGGGAGCGGATGGCGGAGGACGGCAGGCAGTGGGCGGCGATGTTCCTGATGACGGTGTCGGGGCATGTCGACCCGGGCGGCCCGGCGGGGGCGCCCCCGGACTTCTGGTCCGTCTTCGACCGGGCGACGGCGGCCGGGCCCGGAGGAGCCGCCGCCGAGGCGGCCCGGATGGCGGCGCTGGCCGACGAGGCCGGGCAGCTGCCGGTGCCGCCGGAACTGCGGGCCCGGCTCGGACAGATGCGGGACGTGCTGTCGTACATGTCGGAGACCGACCTCTCCGACCCCGGGACAGTGCTGGCGATGCTGCCCCCCGACCTGCCGTTCGGAGAGCAGCTGCGGACCATGCTGGACCTCGTGGCCGCCCTGCCGGGCTCCGACGACTCCGCCGCCCCGGCCGACGGGGCCGGCTCGCGCGAGTCGCCGGTACCGGGAGCCGTCGGCCAGGAGCCTCAGTCGGAGTCGGAGTCGGAGTCGGAGTCGGAGCCGGAGCCCGAGGCCGATGACGCCGTCACCAGCGCGTGGGTCGCCGCCGTACTCGGCCTGCCGGAGACCCTGCAGACCGGCGATCCCGAGTCCCTCAACCGGCTTCTCCACCGGCTGGGCGGCCAGCTCGACCTCCTGCCGCAGGGGCACGGCCGGGCCTCCGAGATCGAGAACCTGATGCGCATGGTGCTCCAGACGGCAGGGCCGCTCGGGGGCAGCAGGGCGGACAGCGGTATGGCCCACGGGCAGATCGACTCGGTCGTCGCGCACTTCGCCGGGTGGCCGGCCGGGGATCCCGCAGTGGCGGACCTCACCGTCGGGGTCCGCGCGTACGAACTGTTCCTCAGAATGAACGCGGCGGAGGAGGCGGAGAACGAGGAGGAGCACCGGAGGCTGGCGGGGGAGGTGGAGGCCCTCGAACGGGAGACGCCCGCCGATCACGCCTTCCGCCCGGTGGTGGAACTCGTCCACGGCACCGCCCTCACTTCGACGGCCGCGCGTACGGGCGACAGCGAGATGCTCACGCGCGGCCTGGCACGGCTGGAAGCCGCCCTCACAGACATGCCCATGGCACCACCCGGGTTCCCCCGCGAAGAGTTCGTGGCGGCCCGCGAAGCGCTCCGCGCCCTGCGGGCCGTGCAGGGAGACACCCCCGGCCTCATGCCCGACCCCGCTCCGCCGGCCCCCGGCGCCGCCCCGGGCACCCGTTACCTCGCCGCCCTGACGGCGACCCTGCGGCACTCCACCACCGAGGACCCCGCCGATCTGGACGCGGCCATCAGCGGACTGGAGCAGGTCCGCGACGACGTCCGGCGGGGCCGGTGGCCGCAGCTCGCGGCCCCCGCCCTGTGGCAGCTCGCGGAGAACTACCGCCGCCGCCTGGAGCGCACCCAGGACCCGGCGGACCGGGACGCCGCCACGGACGCGGCCCTGGAGTCGCTGCAGGCGCTCGCCGGTGAGGTCGTCCTGCAGGGCGGCTCCGACCACGGCCTGGTCGCCGCCCGGTCCGGGGCCGACCGCGGGGTGCGCGCCGCCATCTGGGCCGCCTCCCAGGGCCGGGTCGAGGACGCGGTCGCCGCGCTCGAACTGGGCCGGGCCCTGGTGCTGCGAGCGGCGTCCAGCTCCCGGGCCGTGCCCGAACTGCTGGAGTCCCGCGGCCACCACGACCTCGCCGCCCAATGGCGGGCGGCCGAACGCGGAGGGGACACAGCCGGAAACGGCACGGCACCCGACACGGTCCTCTGGGAACTGCCCAGCTCCCTGCGGCGCCACGCCCTGGAGGCCCTCGGCTTCCGCGAGCCGGGCGGCGCCCTCTTCTCCACCCCCACGGTCGACGAGCTCAAGGCCGGGGTGGCCGAGGGCAACGCGGACGCGCTGGTCTACCTGCTCGCGGGCCAGGGCGCCACGCCGGGCATGGCGGTGGTCGTGGGCCCGGACATCGGCACCGGAGTACGGGCACTGCCCCTCCTGTCCGGGGAGAAGAGCGGCCCCCTGGAGCGCTACCTCGACGCCGCGGCCGCCCACCAGGAGCGCCCCGGCGTCCCGGAGGCCGCGCAGACCTGGGAGGACGCCCTGTCCGACCTCTGCGACTGGGCGACGGACGCGGTGATCCTCCCGGTGATGAGCGGCATCGCGGAGCGGCTCGCCGGGAACGAGAACCGGCGCAAGGACCGCCCCGGCCCACCCAGGATCGTGCTGGTGCCCTGCGGCGGCCTCGGCATCGTGCCCTGGCACGCGGCCCGGCTGCCGGCCGAGGCCCCAAGCGACTACGTCTGCCAGATCATGGTCATCAGCTACGCGGCGTCCGGCCGCCAGTTCCTGAACACGGTCCGGCGCGCCCGGCGCGCCCCGGCCGACGCCCCCGTCCTGGTGGCGGACCCCACCATGAGCCTGCCGTACGCGGAGCTGGAGGTGGCGGCGCTCCAGCAGGCCCTGTACCCGCGGGCGCGGCTGTACGGGGAGTTCTACGAACCGCCCGCCGAGCCCGTGGCGGCCGGCACTCCGGGAGACCTCCTCGACGCGCTCGCCGGTGCTCCGTCCCTGCTCCACGTGGCGTGCCACGGCTCGGCGGGCACCAACCCGACGACCTCCGCGCTGCGCCTGGCACCCGACGCGGACGGACCGGAGGGGGACCGGCCCACCCACCTGCTGACCGTCTCGCAGCTGCTCGACCGCACCACGGACGAACAGGAGGCCCCGGACGGGCCACTGGTCGTGCTCAGTGCCTGTGAGACGGACCTGAGCAAGCGCGACCACGACGAGGCGCTCACCCTGACGACCGCCTTCGTGGCCGGCGGCGCGCGGGACGTGGTGGGTTCCCGGTGGGCCACGCAGGACTCGGCCGCGGCGCTGATGATGGCCGTGTTCCACCACTACCTGACCGTCGAGGGCCTGAGCCCGGTCGACGCCCTCCACTTCGCGCAGATGTGGATGCTCGACCCGGACCGGAAGAACCCGGGGTCGCTGACCGGCAGCCTCCTCGACGAGCTGACCCGCGGCCCGGACCTGCACCACCCGGCCACCTGGGCCGCCTTCATCCACCAGGGCCATCCGGGGCCGTCCACCAAGGGGGTGAGGTGACGGTGCGCGGCGGTCCGATCGGCGGACGGTGCCGGCGACGGGCGTGGGCATCGCTCATGGGGAGGACGTGAAGAAGAAGTGATGGACCGCCCCCCGGCGTGTGACTACGATCGCGGCCTGTGTCACAACCAGCGGGGGAGCGACAGACCTTGGAGACACTGGTACCGGGCGATCCGCAGCGCATAGGTCCGTACCGATTGGTGGCGCGGCTCGGGGCCGGCGGGATGGGGCAGGTCTTCCTCGGGCGCACGGCGGGCGGACGGACGGTGGCCGTCAAGACGGTCCGCCCCGAGTACGCGGCGGACCCGGAGTTCCGGCAGCGGTTCCGGCAGGAGGTGGCCGCCGCGCGCCTGGTCGGCGGCCGTTGGACCGCCCCGGTGCTGGACGCCGACACCGAGGGCGGGCAGCCGTGGGTGGCGACCGGCTACGTGGCCGGGCCCTCGCTGTCCGCCGCTGTCCGGCGGTTCGGCCCGTTGCCGCCGGACGCGGTGCGGGTCCTGGGCGCCGGGCTCGCCGAGGCGCTGGCGGCGGTGCACGAGCTGGGCCTGGTCCACCGGGACGTCAAACCCTCCAACGTGCTGCTGGCCCTGGACGGCCCGCGGCTCATCGATTTCGGCATCGCCCGCGCCCTGGACGCGACCTCGGTCCTGACCCGGTCCGGGTACGTCGTCGGCTCGCCCGGTTTCATGTCCCCCGAGCAGGCGCGGGGCGACGCCACCGGGCCGGCCGGGGACGTGTTCGCGCTCGGTGCCGTGATGGCGTTCGCGGCGACCGGGACCGCGCCGTTCGGCGAGAAGGACAGTGCGGCCGTGCTGCTCTACCGGATCGTCCACGAGGAGCCCGAACTCGAAGGGATCACCGGAGAGTTGCGTGACCTCGTGCATGGCTGCCTGGAGAAGGACCCCGTTCGCAGGCCGACGCCCGGACAACTGCGCCACGGGCTGGATCGGATCGGGGCAGAGGGCACCCGCCTCGGCGAACGCGGCTGGCTGCCGCGGAACGTCTCGGACGCGGTGGCGCGGTCGGCGGTGGAACTCCTCGACCTGGAGGGGCAGGCCGCGGACGCACACGCGGTTCCACCGGTTCCGTCGGACCCGCCCACCGCGATGACCGCGCCGCTCCCGCCCCAGCCGCGCACGGTGCCCTACCCGGCGCCCGGTCACCCCGGCGGCCACGCACCCGCCCCGCCGTACGCACACATGGCCGCGCCGGCCACACCGCCGGGCCGGTACCCGTATCCGGCGGTTCAGCCGGTGGCGCAGCCGGCCGGGCCCCGGCGGTGGGCCGGCAGACTGCTCGCACTGGTGGTGATCGGGGTGGTGTCGGCGGCGCTGGCGGGCCTGGTGGCCTGGCAGGTCGCGGGCGGGGGCAGCCACGACAGCGCCGACGGACGGCCCGTCGGCGCCGCCGGCCCGGCCTCGTCCTCGACGCGGGCCTCGACGCCGGCCTCGTCCTCGACCTCCCCCTCGCCCTCGACCGGGGGCGCGTCGGACGCCGGGGCCGTGCCGAAGGCCTTCGTCGGCGTCTTCGCCGGCAAGGTGAGCTCTCCGGCCGGAGTGTCGATGGCGGTCCGGGTCACCCTGGTCCAGGGTGCGGTCGGGGACCCCATCAACACCACGGAGACCGACGGCGGAACCGGCACCGGGAAGGTCGTCTGCACGGGTGAGGCCACCCTCGTGAGCGCGACCGACGCCCGGCTGGTGCTCCAGCCGGTCCCGCTCTCCGGCGTCAGCGGTTGCACCCAGCTCCCGGGCTACAGCATCGTGACCCTCAACGCCGACGGTTCCCTGCACGTCACCCAGGACGGCCTCAGCGGAGACCTGACCCGCCGGACCTGACACCCCACCCGGCCAACCCGTACGGGCAGTCGCACCTGCCGGTCCTGACGCCCGGGAGGGGGTCAGGACCGTTGCCCGGCAAGTCCTGCGAAGGGCGTCCGCGCGTGACGAGTGCCGTCAGGGCAGCGGCTGGCTCACCGGCTCCGGCTCCGGCTCCGGCTCCGCGCCCGCGTTCTCCGCGGGAACCTCATCCCCCTGAGTCCTGACCGACTCCAGCAGGAGCCGTTCACGGCGCGGCTGCTCGACCCGCGCCCCCGCCTCCCCGCCGGCGTGCCGCCCGCCCCGGGCCGGCTCGAAGGGCGGTGGCTGGTGAGCGAGAGCGTGGTCCTCACCGCCATCGCGGTGCCCGCGCCCGTCTGATGCGGGTGAGGGGTCCCTGACAAGAGGAGAAGCAACCGTTGTCTGGAGGGAATCGAAATGCCCGCTGAGGAGCTGACGGACAGCTTCCGGCACGCCATGTCCGCGTTCCCGAGCGGGGTGACGATCGTGACCACCGTGGACGCCGAGGGGAAGTGGTGGGGCTTCACCGCCACTTCCTTCTGCTCGGTCTCCCCCGATCCACCGCTGGTGCTGGTCTGTCTCTCCGTCGACGCGCAGTGTCACCCGGCCTTCTCGGCCGCGAGATCGTGGGTCGTCCACATACTGCCGCCCCAACACCGAGACCTCGCCCTGTGGTTCTCCGCCAAGGGTGTCGACAAGTTCTCCCGGGGCGAGTTCACGACGAACCCCCAAGGCCACCCCCTCCTTGAGGGGGCCTGCGCCGTGCTGGAATGCGAGGCGACCGCCCGCTACGGCGGCGGCGATCACTCCATCCTCGTGGGAGAGGTGACGGAGGCCCGTGCGTACGACGAAGAGCCGGCGGTCTATTTTCGGCGCGGCTTCCACACCCTGACACCGTTGTTCGAGCCGAGTCCGTCCTCCTGACCCCCGCGGCGACGGAACTCCGGCTGCTCCGGGGATAGGGGGAGGGCGAGCCGGACGTGACCGTGCCCCCGGAGCCCCGAGAGCCTCGCGGGCCGCCGCCTTCGCTGCGACCGCCGAGCGGCACGTCGCACCGGCTTCGAAGGGGAGGAAATATTAAAAATCGGATGTTTGCCTCGTTGGCTGCGGGGTAAGCGATGAATAGGCCTATGAAGCGAGCGAGGGAGCTCGACCGAAGTAGCCGACTTTGGCGGAAGCGTCATGAGGTCCGCCGGGGCCGACAGCAGCTGTCGGGCTGAGAGGCCGGAGGGTGTGGTGACCCGAAGGCGACCCCCAGCACCTGATCCGGACAATGCCGGCGCAGGGAGCCCGCTTTGTAGGTCTTCTGCGTACCCGGGCCGTCCATTAGGCTCGGCCCATGCCGGACCTGGTGATCCTTCGGCACGCCAAGAGCGCCTGGCCGCCGGGCGTGCCCGACCGTGAGCGTCCCCTCGGCCCGCGCGGACTGCGGGATGCCCCCGCAGCCGGGCGGCTGCTGGCTCAGGCAGCCCTGCTGCCGGACCTCGTCCTCTGCTCCCCGGCCCGGCGCACCCGCCAGACCTGGGAGCTGGCCGCCGCGGAACTCCCCGGTCAGACGCCTGTACGGTTCGCGCCGCGGCTGTACGGGGCCGATGCCGAGGACCTCCTCGACGTTGTGCGGGACACGCCGGCCGAGGTCGCCCGTCTGATCCTCGTCGGTCACAACCCGGGCCTGCAGGAGCTGATCCTGCTCCTGGCCGGCGAAGCCCCCACCCCGGAGCTGGACCGCATCGAGACCAAGTTCCCGACCTCGGCCGTCGCCGTCCTCAGTTGCCCCGCGCCCTGGCCCGCCCTCGCCCCGGCCACCGCGATGCTCACGTCGTTCGCGATCCCACGCGGCTGAGCGGCGAACAGGCCAGGTCGCTTGAGCGGCCCGGCCTCTTCACGCCGTACCTGCCCACCCGCGGCGGACCGGGCAGATGCCGATGGGGCTCGGCCGAACGGGGCGTTTACGGGGCGGATCGGTGGCGGCGC
Source organism: Streptomyces sp. M-16 (assembly GCF_052114405.1). Taxonomy (NCBI): domain Bacteria; kingdom Bacillati; phylum Actinomycetota; class Actinomycetes; order Kitasatosporales; family Streptomycetaceae; genus Streptomyces; species Streptomyces sp. M-16. The sequence continues at coordinate 19,886 of NZ_JBFRER010000096.1, forward strand.
CGCCGTTGCGGGTAGGGCGGCGGGTGTGAGCGGAATCGAACTCAGCAGTACCGCATTCGACGACAATGCGGCGATCCCCCGTCGGTACAGCGGGGAGGGAGAGAACATCTCGCCGCCCCTGACCTGGTCGGGGGTGCCCCATGGGGCCACGGAGCTGGTGCTCCTGTGCGAGGATCCGGACGCACCGGGGACGACCTTCCTGCACTGGCTGGTGACGGGCATCGATCCGGGGACCACCGGGGCGGCGGAGGGGCAGAAGCCCCACGGCGGCCTGCCGTGGCCCAACGGCTTCGGGCACGTGGGCTGGGGCGGACCGATGCCGCCACCGGGGCACGGGCCGCACCACTACTTCTTCCGCCTGTACGCCCTGTCCGAGCCGCTGCCGCTGCACGGTCGCCCGGGCGCCGAGGACGTGCACCGCGCCCTGAAGGGCAGAGAGCTGGCCTCCGGCACCCTCGTCGGGACGTATCAGCGCTGAGCACGCCGGCCGGGGCTCCGGCCGGCGCAGCCCGTCGTCGGACGCAGGGGTGGCCGCGTCGGCGTACGACAGCAGGGCGCCACGTGCTTGTACGGCCTCGGCTCGCTCTCTGCCACGACGACCAGCCCGGCACCGAGCCGAGCCCCGCGGGGCGTCGTACGGGTGAACGCGCTGGGCCGGCGGGCTCGGGGAGCCGGTGCGGTGGGGGCGGGCTCGTATAACGGGGTGGATGTGAGCACACGCGGAAGGCGAGGGCAATGGGCGATGACCTGGGAAGTCTGCTCGGTGGACTGCTCGGAGGCGGGCAGGGCGGCAAGGGCGGTGCGCTGCTGGGGGCACTGCTCGCCTCGCTCGGCGGGGCCGGCACGCACGGCGCGGGCAGCAACCCGCTGGGCGCGCTGCTGGACACGCTGAAGGAGGGCGGGCTCGGCGCACAGGCCGACTCGTGGATCGGCAGGGGCCGGAACGAGCTGGTCAGCGGCCCCGAGGTCGCGCAGGCACTCCCGTACCAGGCGCTGGACCACGTGGCCGAGCAGGCGGGCGTTTCTCCCGAGGAAGCCGCTGACCAGCTCGCCCTGACCCTGCCCCAGGTCGTCGACAAGCTCACCCCCGACGGCTCCGTGCCCGATGGCTCGCTGGAGGACCTGATCCGCAAGCAGCTCTGACAGGCCGACCGGCCGTCAGACGACCGCGACCGCGCCGACCTCCGGCAGTACGCAGCTCCGTTCGACGGTGCGGCAGCGGCGGCACCTCGGACTCCCGACAGGTACGTGGACTCCTGCATGAGTCCTGGAAAACCCTGGGGCAGCTGACCGGACATGCGAATCGTTGTAGGCTCCGCAGACCGCCCTTGACCTGCGCGAAGCAGGCAGGGAGCAGACACTTCGGGAGTATTCGCATGCTTCGTACCATGTTCAAGTCCTACATCTGACATCCGGACGTTTCTGCAGGTCAGCGGCGTGGTAGCGAGGCTTTGGTCAGCAAACGGTCAGCATCAGCCCCTTGGGTTGCTCACGGAGGCACACCAGCTGGCGGTCGCGCATGTTGCTGGCGCGGGGGCTTGTCGGCGCGCCGTGACGGCCTGTGACACATGTAGCCCGCCGTCCTTGAGGCCGCCGCCCGGCCCGAGGGCCAGGCTCTGACAGCCTGGCTTTGGCGCCTGGTTCCGAGAACGCCTGTCACGACTGTGACAGGCATCACGGCACCGTGAACCAGCAGATGTCACCGGAGTCGGGCAACCGGGAATACGCGTCGACCTCTGCTGTGATTCGCGCCAAAGCCCCGGCCTTGTCCGAATTCCATGGCAGGAAGGGGTCCTGTTCCGACTCCGTCAGGTCTCCCGGTCGCGCCCCGGCGTCGTACAGATCGGCGACGATCCGCAGGAGCAGTCCCAGCTGTTCCTCGAACGTGGCGCCCCGCCCGAGCAAACTCCCCACGGCTCCGCTGACGACCGAGAAACCGAGCCAGTCGTCGTGTGCGTACTGGCAGAGATAGTCCAGCTCTCGGCGGTACGCCTCGTCATTCACCATCGCTCAGTCCCCATGCTGTGGGATGTGGAATCGTTTCATGTCCAGCCCGTCCACGTCGTTGTAGTCAATGGTCGCTCCGCCGGACTTGCTGAACGGCCGATAGGTCACGGTCGATTTAGGGTCGTCCGACAACTGCCACACCTCGATATTGCCCTTCGGCGTGGGCTTGACCTCGGGATCGCCGAGTTTCGCGTGCAGGTCCAGGCGGATCCTCTCCAGCTCCACGTCGTCGACCATCCTGACGCCAGGGCTGTCCTCCTCACCCCTCATCTTGCCGTCGCTGTCGACGGCGGTCTCGCGTGCGGAATCATGCCGGACCTGGTCATCAGGGTCGAGGCACTTCAGTCCCAGCGGGTCCAACCAGACGAAGGGGTTGGGCACGAAGGTGTGGTGGTTGGGCGCGGCGCTCAAACCGAGTGGGTCGGGTGAGGCATAGCCGGCGAACTGGGGATCGTAGTAACGGAAGCAGTTGTAGTCGAGGCCCGTTTCCTGGTCGCGATACTGACCCGGGAATCGAAGCGGGCAGACGACCGGTGTCGCGCCTGACGGCGCCGGGAGGTCTGCGCCCCATACCGTCGTGCGGAACTGCCAGCCGATGCGGCCGTCGGGGGTCACCAGCTCCATCGGGGTGCCGACGAGGTCCGTGACGATCGCGTGGAAGCGGGCGTCGAACTCCTCCTGGGTGTGGTGGTCGGCCTGCGCCAGGGGACGGTGCGTGCCCGGTGCGTAGTCCCAGGTGGTGATGTGACCGTCCAAAGTGGCCTGCTCGACCAGGCGGGTGCCGTCCCACGTGAAGGTGGTGTGTTCCACGACCGCGCCGCCGGGATCGAGGCGCGCCTTGGCGGTGCGCCGGCCGAGCGGATCGTAGGTGTGCTGCCAGCGGTCATCGTCCGGAGTGGTCGCGTCGGTGAGACGGTCTTCCGCGTTCCAGGTGAAGGCCCACGTGCGTCGCTGTCCACTCAGGAGTTTGCGGACGCGGCGGACGAGCCGCCCCTGGCCCTCGTGCTCGTACAGCGTCCGGCCGACGCGCCGGATCAGGGTTCCGCCGAGCTCGTGGTCGCCGTTGGAGGGATGGTCTGGCACGGCGGTGTGCGCGAGGTTGCCGAGGTCGTCGTAGGCGTACCGCTCGGCCCAGCCGTACGCATGGACGGCCGTGACCCGGCCGATGGGATCGAGGTCGAAGCGCCGGGTCCCGTTGGTCAGCTCGCGGATTTCGGTGACGTGGCCGTCCGCCCGATAGGCGTACGAGCGGTGCTGGAGGAGGGTCTGGCTGGCGTCCGGGCGGCTGGTGAGCGACTGAGTAGTAAGGCGGTCGACCTCGTCCCAGGTCTGGGTGAGGACGATGTCGTCGCCGAAGGTGCGGGAGATCTCGCGCCCCACCGCGTTGTACCGGAAGCCCAGCTGGCTGCCGGCGGTCCTGAGGGCCACGGGCCGGCCTTCGGCGTCGTACGTCCATTTGGACAGCGCGCCGGCGGGCGTACGGCGCGAGGTACGGCGGCCCCGAGCGTCGTGGGTGTAGATGCTGGTGGCGCCGTTGGCCGACTCGCTGACGAGCCGCCCGAGGACGTCGTACGTCCTGTGGATCTCGACGTCCGGGTTGGCAGCCATGACCAGGCGGCTCCCTGCATCGTAGGCGTGCACCGTCTCGGTTCCGTCGTCCGCGCGCCGGACCGTGGCCCGGCCGAGGGCGTCCCGGGTGAAGCGGAGTGTCTCGCCTGCCCCGTTGGTACGGGAGACGAGCCGTCCAGCCGGATCGTAGGCGTAGCTGAGGCTCCGGCCGTTGAAATCCGTCTCGGAGATCAGGCGGCCGGCGGCATCGTAGTCGTAGTTCCAGCTCAGGCCCTGGGGATTGGTGACCTGCTTCAGCCGTAGCTCAGTGTCGTAGGTGAAGGCGTACCGCGTGCCGTCCGGTTCGGTGCGGGTGGCGGGTAGGTCGAAGTGCGTGTGGGTGTGGCGCGTGGTGTTGCCGGCGAAGTCCGTGTGTTCGACGAGGTTGCCCTCGCCGTCCCATTGCCAGGTCTCGCGGGTACCGTCCGCACGCTCCCTCCACGCCGGCTCGCCGTCGATGGTCCAGCCCTGCCTCGTGGTACGTCCCAGGGGATCGGTCACGGCGGTGTCGCGCCCGTGGGGGCCGCGGCGGACGGACGTGGTGTGGCCGAGCGGATCTGTGACCGCCATGGGAAGACCGGCATCGTTGGTGGCGATGGCGGTGCTGTGGCCCAGCTCGTCCGTGACGCGGTTCAGGTGGCCGTGGACGTCGTACGCGTACTCGGTCCGGGCGCCCGCCGGGTCGACGGTCGACGTACGGTTGCCGCGCGCGTCGTAGGTGTGACGCCACAGCGCGCCGTCGAGCTCCCAAACTTCCACAGGCAGGCCCAGCTCGTTGTACGCGGCTGCTCCGGCTGTGCCGTCCGGGCGCTGCACACTCAACAGGCGTCCGCAGTCGTCGTACGTGTAGCGGGTGACGTGGCCGAGGGGGTCCGTCACGGCGAGCCGAAGCCGGTTGGTCTCGTCCCACTCGGTGCGCGTGGTGTTGCCCAGGGGGTCCGTCTCGGCGACGACCTTGTACGCCTCGTTGTAGACGTAGGTGGTCCTGTTGCCGATGGAGTCGGTGTAGACCGTGGTGCGGGCCGCGTCGTCGTAGTGGAGGCGGCCGGTCATCATGCCGTCCGAGCCGACGGTCCGCAGCACACGCCCGTGCCGGTCGTAGACGTAGCCGAACTTCGTGCCGTTGCGGTCGGTCCAAGAGGTAATGCGGTGGTCGGCGTCGTACGCGTGGCGCAGCGACTCGCCCGTGGAGTTGACGACCTCGGTGAGGTCACCGGCCGCGCTGTAGCCGAAGGAAGCCAGGGTCACGCTGCGCTCGTCCGTGCCGGGGCTGAGCAGGCGCAGGGAGGTGACGCGCAGCTTGACCGGCGCGGGTCGGGGTGTCGTCGGCCATCACGGTAGCCCGTGTTGGTCGAGCTTCGTCATGAGCTTTCGCTTGCGCTTCTGGTCGGCGCGCAGCGCGGCCAGGTAGGTGGCGAACTCCAACTCAGTGCCGAGGGCTTGGTGGCAGGTGCGGGCGCTGAGCAGGAGTTCGGTCATGCGCTCGTACGTGCCGTCGCCGGTCTGCTTGCGCAGGGGCTCGATCCAGCGCACGTAGACGGCCAGGGCGTCGGCAGGCCTCTGGCCGCGGATCCGGTCGGCGAGGGCCAGCCACTGCTGCTGGTCGGCGTAGCCGTCGGCGGCGGCCTGCCAGGCGGCGTCGAGGTCGCCGTCGTCCATGAGCGCGTCCATGAGCACGGAACCGCCGTACCGGCGGCCGGCCTTGGGAGTGTCGGCCGCCCGGAGCGCCTCCAGCGCGGTCGCTCTCTCGGCGGCCTCCCAGCTTCCGGCCGCGCGGGCCGCCGTACGCAGGTCCTGGTACGTGGCCAGCGTGGGGCGGGCCCGCAGTAGATCCCGGCGGAGCATGACCACGTCAGCAATGCGGCCGGTTCGCGTGTAGCGCTCGCAGACGAAGGTGACCAGTTCGCCGTCCGGGCCCCACTCCGAATCGGCCTCCCGCAGGCCGCGTTCGGCCCATTCCAGGGCTTCGGGCGGGCGACCCGCCTCTTCCAGCTCCTTCGCGATCACCAGATGGGTGTGGCCGTTCGGGGCGAGGTCCGCCGCGTGGACGGCGACCAGAGCGTCCACGCTGCCTCCGCCGGCCTTGAGGAGGCGTTCCATCAGGTACTTCTCCGCCCACCCTTTGGGGTGGGCCCGCCAGGCGGCGACCACCAGTTCCCGGGCGCGGGCGAGGCCCGGCTCACCCAGTACCTCGTGGTAGTCGAAGAGGTCGATGTCGGTGGCGTCGTTCAGGCCGTCGAGGAGGTGGGCCACCAGCCAGTCGGCCGTCTGGACCGGGTCCGGACGTGCTTCGCGGCAGGCCTCCAGATGGGCTTCGGCCAGTCCGGTCGCGACCTCCCCGATCAGACCGTCCGAGTCGTCAACCTCCCCGTACGTCCGGCCCAGCGCGGAGAGGGCCTCCCGGGCCACCTCTACCGCGTCCGCCGCCCGGCCGCTCGCCGTCAGCGCGCGCAGGGCCGTCACCGCCTCGGCGGCCTGCTGCCCGTAGGCGCGGGCGTCGGCGTACTCGACGTAGCCGTAGCGGGCGAAGGGGCGGGTGTCGAGCAGGCTCAGGATCCGTTCACGGACGATGCCGGTGTCCTCCCCGGCGGCTGCCGCTCGTAGTTCCAGGCGGCGGCGCAGATCGCGGTCTTCGGCCAAGTGCTCCTGCAGGAGGGCGAGGAGCTCCTCGCGGGTGCGGGACTTCAGCCAGGAGGAGAGCAGCTCGGTGCGGCCGGTGGCGGAGGCCCGCTGCCGTGGCACCGAGTCCGCCTGTCCGAGGACCACCAGGCCGACTGCCACGCAGTGCTTGCAGAAGTTACCCTCCTGCCCGTACGGACAGTCGCACCACCCGGTGAGCGGGCCAACCCCGTCCTCGGTCAACTCGACCTCGTAGGCGTCGGTGCCGTCCACGGTCGCGGTGATCGCCGTCTCCCCGACCTCTAGCCGGGACACGGCGGTGAGGTAGCCGAGCCCGCGCTCGTAGGAGCGGGCCCCGGCCAGCCTCCGGAGGTCTTCGTCGGTGAAACCCAGTGCGTCTGCCACACGGTTCATTGAATCGGAAGCGCACCGCCGCGGTGTCGGGTTCACCGGAGTGTGCGCCTTTCCGAGGCTTCTGAGACGAGCAGTCGGGTACGGCACGGCGAGCGGAGGCGTTGGCTGGCGAAGCTCTCCTGGGGACAGCTGACTGAACATGTGGATCGTTGTTTGGAGATATGTGCAGGTCGGGACCGTGGGCCCGCTGTCCCAGGACCCGCCCGGCAATGGGCCGTTCACCAGCGCCGAGCGAGTGGTCTGCCAAATCCGTGCCGAGACGCCGAGTCGACGCCCGGATGCGGTACCACGACCTGCTCGGTGAGATGGACCGCACCGCCCCCAGTCCGTAGCCCACTGAACCGCGCCCCCATCCGGTGCACTACCGGAACGACGTCCTGCGCAGCCTGGTGAGCGTGTACGCGGCGGTGGTAGAGCCGGCGCTCGGCCCCCGGCGGCGAGGCGGCCTACGTAGCCGGGCCCGAGTCATCCGGCCAGCCGTAACCGGTGCGCGGCGGAGTGGGTACGGCGCCCACCGCCGCCAGGTCCCGGTCGGCGGCGCGCATCAGCTGACCGGCCAGGTCGCGCATCGCCCGGCTGGCCGCCAGCTCGTCACCGATCGCGGGGACCTCCACGTCCTGCGGATTGCGGCGTGCCGTGCCGCGGCCGACCATCGTCGTCCTCCCGCTCTCGAGCACTGCCCGGGCTTTGGTCGTGCCGTCCTCCTCGGTCAGGTAGACGCCCACCTTCTACTCCTCGGCGTGTGTCATGACGTGCCTCCTTGCGCTCTGGTCCCCCTCGTCCCATGGTTTCCAGGTTTCCGGAATCCCTCCGTGCCGGCCCACATAGCCCTGTTCCTTATTTGTAGATACCTGCATACATCGGTTTATATGTCCTTTCTTCGCGGGTAAGGGTGGGGCATGCCCATGCTCGTCGGAACCTCGGGGTGGCAATACGAGGACTGGCGCGGCGTTCTCTATCCGACCGGTCTGCCGCAGCGGCTGTGGCTGGAGGAGTACGCCCGGCGATTCGCCACCGTCGAGAACAACAACGCCTTCTACCGGCTTCCGACGAAGGAGGTCTTCGGGTCCTGGCGGGAGCGGACGCCCGAGGGGTTCGTCATGGCGGTCAAGGCCAGCCGCTATCTGACCCATATGAAGCGGCTGCACGACCCCGAGGAGCCGGTGCTCCGGCTCCTCGACCGTGCCGAGGGCCTCGGTGACCGGCTGGGGCCCGTCTTGCTGCAGTTGCCGCCCCACTTCCGGGAGGGGGCCGGGGCGCTGGATGCGTGCCTGAGCTGCTTCTCGGGCACGGTCCGGGTGGCCGTCGAACTACGGCATCCCTCGTGGTGGGACGCGGAGCGGGAGCTGCGGACGGTCCTGGAGCGGCACGGCAGCGCGCTGTGCTGGGCGGACCGGGGATCACGGCCGGCGACGCCTCTGTGGCGTACCGCGTCCTGGGGATACGTGCGCTTCCACGGCGGCATCGCCGAGCCGCCGCCCCGCTACGGCCGACAGGCGTTGACATCCTGGGCCGGACGCATCGCCGACGCCTGGCCGGACCAGGACGACGTGTATGTGTACTTCAACAACGACGTGGGGGGTGCGGCGGTCGTCGACGCCGCGAAGTTCGCCCGGGCCGCGGCCGCGCTGGGCCGGACGGTGAGCCGTACGCCGCCGTCCCTCGCGGTCTTATGCCGGCCGGGTGCCGTTCTGGACGCGCGGACCGTTGACGCCGAGGGTGAGGGTGCCGTCCGGGTCGTACGCGATGCGTGAGCCGAAGCCGCGGCTGATCCGGTCCAGGACGTCCTGCAGCCACCGGCAGTCCTTCCCCGAAGCCCTCCCGAGCCGCATCCGCCGGGCCTGGAGGGGCGTGATGCGCAGTTCGCGGAGTCTGCCGGTGTCGGGCTCCAGTAAGGGGAAGTAGAGCAGCCGCAGGTCGTCCCGGTAGTTCTCGTAGCCGGTGATGCCCTCGTAGTCGTTGACCAGGTCGCCGCAGCCGTAGGCGATGAGCTTTCCCCGGTACAGCTCCAGCGGCCGGGGATGGTGCGAGGAATGCCCGTGGACCACGTCCGTGCCTCCGTCGACGAGTGCGTGCGCGAAGCGGACCTGGTCGCGGGGGACGGTGTAGCCCCAGTTGGAACCCCAGTGGATCGAGGCGACGGCGATGTCACCCGGCCGTTTCACCTGCCGGATCCGGGCGACCACCGCGGCCGCCGCGCTCTCCGAGGCCTCGGCCACGTAGTCGACCCCGCTCCGGTCCGCGGCGGCGGCCCAGCTGGGCGGGATTCCGCTGGACGGCATGCCGA